>NZ_JBHZPF010000026.1:0-62691 GCF_042787975.1 Peribacillus sp. YIM B13482 | reverse complement strand
GGAAAAGCGCGTCTAGGGGAGACCCCGCAGGCGAAAGCCGAGGAGGCTCCCCGACCGCCCGCGGAAAGCGAGTGCCTTACGTTCCAATCAACGTCCAAATTGTACAACTCATAAAAAATAGACAAACTCGATTTTCATCGAGTTTGTCTACAGTCTGTGGGACTGACATACGTCAGTCCCATTTTTTTATTCAGTTGCATGTAAAGAATTACTCCTTTTAACCCAATAGGTCGCCAATACGATTAAAAGAATTAAAACAGCTTGCGGCACCAGCGTTTCCATTGTTGGATAGAGACCTATCCATTCTACAAATGGGAAGGAACTGATCGTATTTGTCTGTATCACTTGCGAAACCTGAAGCGAATGGATAGAGACCCCAAGAATCTTGAAAGCCAAGGCATATATGAGTATCGTTGCGACTTTAAAGAATAGGGTCATCGGTAATTTCACACTGTAGCGTAACATGATGAATCCAATTACCACTAATATGAGGAAGGCAAGGAAAATCCCGCTCATCAGCTGCTTTAATTCCATATATGGAGCCATTCCAGCATAAAAGATAATGGTCTCCGCACCTTCACGGAATATGGATAGAAAACTGATTAAAGCAAAAGAGATGATGCTTCCCGTTGCAATGGCTTGGTTCATTTGCTTGCTGATATAACGGTTCCATGCATGGACATTCGATTTACTATGAAGCCACAGACCAATTGTCAACATCATCAATACAGCTATTATCCCAGTGATTCCCTCAATATATTCCCGGCTCGACGCAGCCGTGACCTGAGAGAAAACGATATTGATTATGACCGCCAATATGGAACTGGCAACTAAACCTGCACCTACCCCTGTCCAAATCCACTTTTGTTTGTCCGCTTGCCCTATTTTCTTTAGGAAAGACAATAATGTAGCCACAATCAAGAGTGCTTCCAATCCTTCCCGTAAAAGAATCAGAGCGGCATCCCATGTTGTATAACTCGTATCATCAATCAAAGGGAGTAACCTTGAGTTTAAATCGGATACGATTCCCTTCGCTTCCTCAGCCTTTACCTTTTTCGATTGCAATAGGCTGATTGCGGTAGGGACTTTCGTTTCCATATCGCTGTAAAGCTTGCTGTCCCTTGTGGAGACCTCCCCTTCGACATTAGGCCAAATTGTTAAAATTTCATTTAACTGATCAACGGCAGAATCGATGTCATCCTTTTCAATATCCGTTGCACTACTTTGTAAGAGTTGCGTTACATCCCCAAGTGAATAGGTCTTCTTCTGGCTTCCTTCTTCAACTTTACCAGCAAGGAAATCCTCCATTAAACCCTTCAATTCAATTAGATTCTTTTTGGCTTTTTCCGAATCTGGGGGTTCTTGTGTAATCGCTATTCGTACAAAGGCCATACTTGTTTCAATTTCACCATATGTAGCTACACTTTTCTCCCTGACAACGACCTCTGCGTCGGTCCATTGATTCAGCAGGTTCGTATATTGAACTTTAGCTTGATCAAAGTCACCTTTAGTTACCGTTGCGTCCAACTCATCTATTAAAGGAATTATCGCTTGTAACCTTTCTTTATAGTCCGTCTTGTCAACTGGGTTTTCATTAGTATCATATGTAACAAGAGTACTTGATAAAGCCGATAGCCGCTTTTTGATTTCATCTGTTGAGGCTTGTTCTCTCAAAGCACTTTTTACAGCGGATAGTTGCTCGTCGACTTTCACCGCACTTTCACTGTCCGTTTTTATCGTTTTCCATTCTTTCTCGAATAGATCAATATTTTTCGATACTTCCTTAAGGTCCCCGGATTTTACCTTCATTAAACTATCGCCAATATAAACAAAAAGCTGATCATGGTTTTCACCCGCCGAAACGATCCTTACAGCAGATGAAAGAAATAAAAGACTGACTATTAGAACCAATATCCCACTCTTCCATTTAGAAACGGTCATACCGTTCCCTCCTTTTTCATGAACTAAAATCGCCAACCCGGATAATATCCATGCTGGCGATTTTCACGTCCTCATTTGTAATTCAATTTATCCAAAAAGGGAATCCCCAATATAGCCACCCTTTTTCACACCTGGTAAACAGGCAAACATGGCACTGCCCTTGTGAACGATATATTCGTTGAGCTTATCATTTTTCGCTAGTCGCTCCTGTATGGGAATAAATTGTTTACTTGGGTTTCGCTGAAAACAAATGAATAGCAGGCCCGCATTGAAGCTTCCTGTTTTAGGATCCATTCCATCTGCATATGAATAAGGACGTCGCAGTATCTTTGCTTTTCCGTCCCCCCTAGATAGACTCATATGCGAATCTTTGGGAATGATCCGATTTCCATTTGGGTCTTTAGCTTCCAGGTCAGGGCCATCAAACTCATTCTTCATTCCTAGTGGAGCTCCACTGTCCCGATGTCGGCCAAACGTATTTTCTTGTTCTTTCAATATTGTGCGGTCCCAAACTTCAATGTACATCTGAATTCGGCGCACCACCATATAACTGCCTCCAATAAGCCAGTCAGGCCCGTCATCAGCCTTTACCCAAACATGCTCATTCATTTCACTGTTATTATTCTTATCCGGATTGGCAGTCCCATCCTTAAACCCAAATAAGTTTCGCGGTGTCGTTTTTTGTGAATCGGCTTGCTTAGTCCTTTGAAAACCTGTCTGTGCCCAATGAATGATTGTTTTCCCTCTCCCGATTCTCACTAAATTCCGAACAGCGTGAAAAGCCACTTGAAGATCATCTGCACATGCTTGAATACAAATATCCCCACCGCTCCATTCTTCTTCTAATGCATCTAAAGGGAATTTGGGCAGGTCCTTTAATTCAGCAGGTCTTTTCGATTTCAAACCAAATCGATCTTTCCCGTCTTTCGAAAATAGGGTAGGACCCACTCCAAAAGTAATCGTTAAATTGGAAGGTGATAATTCTTTCGCTTCCCCCGTATCTTTTGGAGGCATATTTGTATTAAGAGATGCTTCACCAATTAAATCTCCTGCTGTCATCTGAGCCGCAGCCTCTGTCCAATCCTTAAACAGCTGGATTAAATCAGACCTATTATCTGTCGTTACTTCCAATGATGCAAAATAAAGGTTATCTTGCGCTTCAGTGGTGATACCAGCCTGATGCGATCCATAAAATGGGACAATATCTTTAGTTTGCCCCTTTGCCTTTTGATCAGAAAGAGTCAGCAGTCCTCCAAATCCAGATGCCCCTATCGCGACTCCGATTCCACCGACTCCTGCCGTTTTTAACATATTTCTACGACTTACTTTTTTTGTAAAAATACCAGTTTCATCTTTTGGCGTGTTTTCTTTCAATTATGATTCCTCCGTTACAATCCCTATTTGCGAAAGTGGTTCAGCTAATGCATCAATTGCTTGGCTCAACTCTTTGACTTCAGATTCCTTTAAATCCGTATATGAGATGTAGCCATTTCCTTCTTTATGCTTTTCAAGCAAGCCGTATACATCGTCAAAACGTTTTTGGATTTCCGCAGCAAGCTTCGGATCCTTTTCTTTCAGCGCTGGCGTAAGCAGTTCATAGATCTTTTCTGCACCTTCTACATTTGCAACGAAATCATATAAATCCGTATGAGAGTATCGGTCCTCTTCTCCTGTAACTTTACTGGTAGAAACTTCATTCAATAAATCCACTGCACCCGTGATTAACAAATCAGGTGTGACCTCAACCGTTTCAACTTTGGCACGAAGCAAATTGACATCACTCATTAATTGATCTGCATACTTTTCGTACCCCTTGGTTGTGTTTTCTTCCCATAACCCCATTTCAATCCGGTGGTAACCGCCCCATTCTGAATCTTTGACGTCCCCTTTACGCGCGTCAATTTTCGGATCAAGATCTCCAAATACTTCGGCGATCGGTTCCGCTCTCTCATAATGCATGCGGGCTGGTGCGTATGCTTCCTTCGCTTTTTCAATATCTCCGGAAGATACCGCCGTAGTAAATTCTTCCGTTGCGTTTACGAACTCTTCTATTTCACCAATTGCATATTCCCTGTACGCGGTAGATACATCATCAAGCTTACTCGCACTCGCACTTGCTTCTTTGGCGTTATCATCTGCTGGCTTAGTTTCTTCCTTTTTCTGCGTACAGCCAAATAATAGACTGGTTGATAGTAAGACTGCTAATGTCGCCTTCGCTTTCTTCATATTGTATTCTCCCTTAGAAATGATTTGTAGATTCATATTATCAGATAATGAAAATCATTATCAATATATATTTTAATGAAAATGCGACATTTTTCATTCTCTTCGAAAAAATTCACACACTTTACCTTTTCCCTTCCGTATATAAAAAGCTTACAGCGGCTAAAAATAAAAAAGGCAGTGTTCTTTCAGCTACCTCTAACGCTCACTCATTAACTTGTCATTTTCTTTGTCCATGATTTTTGTGATGTCCTCAACAAATTGATTGATAAATATTAGCTCTTGCTCATTATAAGCGGAACATAAATCTTTGGTGGCCATAGAGAGTGATTGATAGTGTGATTTAATCTGTTCCTGCCTTTCGGATATCGGTGCAATCATTACCCGTCTTCCGTCCATATGATCTCGTTCTCTTTTAACATAACCGGATTTCTCAAGGCGATTGATCAGTGCCGTAACCGAACCCGTACTCAATCCTGTAATTTTGGATAGTTCTCCAGCGGTTATTGGTCCTGTTTCATTCAATATTTCAGCACTCTTTAAATCCGTATGGGACACCCCTATTTTCTGAGCCATGTTTTGTTGAAATAAAACGGATCTCATTCCATACCTTTGCAAACTGTGTGTTAAACTCTCTAACAGAGCTGCATTCACCCCATAATCACTTGACATAAAATGCCACCCCTTTTACACTTGAATTTATCTTGATTTTCAAGATAAATGTTTTGTTTCATCTTAACGTTTACCCTTCAACCATGTAAAGGAAATTCATGAGCTGGTTGATGCGAAGGAGGAAAATAAATGAACGATCAAAAAAAACAAAGATTCATTGTTGCCGGTTTATTATTGGGTATCTTGATGTCAGCAATGGATAATACGATTGTTGCGACTGCAATGGGAACGATCGTTTCCGATTTAGGCGGGTTCGATAAGTTTGTATGGGTGACATCTGCCTATATGGTCGCCACGATGGCAAGTATGCCGATTTTCGGTAAGCTTTCCGATATGTATGGAAGAAAAAGGTTTTTCATTTTTGGACTCATAGTCTTTTTAATCGGTTCCGCTTTATGCGGTATGGCCCAGAGCATAGTACAGTTAAGTATCTTCCGTGCCATCCAAGGTATAGGCGGAGGAGCTTTGATGCCAATCGCCTTTACGATCATTTTCGATATATTCCCACCTGAGAAACGAGGAAAATTGACAGGACTTTTTGGTGCTGTATTTGGGGCCTCCAGCGTATTGGGACCACTTTTAGGTGCATATATTACCGAATATTCCAGCTGGCGCTGGATTTTCTACGTCAATGTTCCGATTGGAATCATCTCTTTATTTTTTATCTGGAAATATTACAAGGAGTCAGCCAACACCCAAGAGCAAAAAATTGATTGGGGTGGTGCAGCAACTCTCGTCATTGCCGTTATCAGCTTAATGTTCGCTCTCGAACTGGGCGGAGAGTATGGCTGGGGTTCATCTCCTATCATAGGTCTGTTTGCTAGCTTTGTGGTTTTCTTCATTTCTTTTTTCTTTTTCGAAAAAAGGGCAAAGGATCCAATCATCTCATTATGGCTGTTTAAAAGGCGATTATTTGCCACTTCTCAAATTTTAGCCATTCTTTATGGCGGTACATTCATTATTTTAACCGTTTATATCCCGATTTTCGTCCAAGCGGTTTACGGTGGTTCCGCAACAAATGCCGGATTGATCCTCACCCCTATGATGCTCGGTTCGGTATTCGGCAGTGCAATTGGCGGGATATTCAATACAAAGACAAGCTTTCGCAACTTAATGACGATTTCCGTCATCTGCTATTTTTCGGGGATGCTTTTATTAGGGACCATTACTCCTGATACCAGCAGGACTTTATTAACTTTATACATGATTCTGACTGGGTTTGGCATGGGCTTTTCCTTCTCCCTTTTGCCTATTGCCTCCATTCACAATTTGGAACCAAGATTCCGGGGGTCGGCCAACTCAACAAACTCATTCCTCCGTTCTTTTGGGATGACACTCGGTGTAACGATTTATGGGGCGATTCAGAACAATGTGTTCACAAGTAAAATGGCGGATGCATTTAAAGGAATTCAAGAAAGCCCGGATACAGCCGGATTAATCAAGGACCCACGTCAACTCTTCCAATCGGACGCACGTGCCGAGATTCCGGACTTTGTCCTGGATAAAATCGTTCATGCGATGTCCGATTCGATTTCACTAATATTTACCTTGGCCCTCATTCCGATTGGTCTTGCAGCAATCACTGTGTTCTTTATGGGAAAAACAAGAGTGGAAACAACTTCAAATGAGGAATCATTAAAATAATAAAAGCGCTGGACTTCCAGCGCTTTTTATTTATTTTCATTCCTTCTATTTAGGAGGTGAAAATTGCCGAAAAATCAGTCTACTACTAAAATATAAAGTAACACATTCACATACCGAGGTGAGAAGTTTGAAGATTGTATGTTTTGGTGACAGTTTAACCAGAGGCATTTCTTATGTTAAGGGACGGCTTCGCATTATTAAAGAAAATTATCCGAACTCTTTAACTAAGCTTACAGAATCATTGCCATTCGTGGAAGTTTTGAATAAAGGGGTTTTCAATGACAACTCCGACCTGTTGGTTAGCCGGATCGAGAAAGACGTGATGTCGGAAAATCCCGATATCGTATTAATAGAGGTCGGTGGAAACGACTGTAACTTCCATTGGGATGAAGTAGCCAAGAATCCAGAAGGTAACCATGAGCCCATCGTTCCAATCGAACGTTATCTGGAAAATATCACACAACTTGTCAAGCAGGTTCAGGACAAGCATGTAACACCTTTCCTTTTAACTCTCCCACCTTTGGACCCTGCCAGGTATTACAGATCTATAGCTGATAAATTCGGGCATTCGATCGGGCATTTCGTTTCCCATGTCGGAGGTATTGAACATTGGCATGGGATGTATAATCGCCAATTGAAAAACCTTGCAGAAGAACTTAAGGTGCCTTTGATTGATGTCCGTTCCCATATTAAATCCTCCGGCGACTTGGGTCTCTTGATTAGTGATGATGGCATCCACCTCACTTCCGAAGGGTATCAGCAAATGAGCATGGCCATATTCTATGATTTGCAAAAGCATATGGCAGTAGAAATAAATCCTCGGCATTAAAACAGAAAAAAGGCAAAGCATGGCGCTTTGCCTTTTTTTCTGTTTTTATAGACTTTTCACTTCCACGTTTTCCGGAAGCTTGAAAGGGTTCTCGGTATTGATCCGGTCATAAAACATCATCCCGTTCAAATGATCTAGCTCATGTTGAAAAACGATTGCAGCAAAGCCCTTCAGCCGCATCTCTATTTCCTCACCATTACCATCCACCGCTTTAATTTTAACCCGTTCATAACGCGGTACATATCCTTTAACATCACGATCGACAGAAAGGCAGCCCTCACTTTGCGGTAAATAGATCATTGTGGCAGAATGACTGATAATTTTCGGATTCACAAGGGCATATTCAAACAGCTTCCCCTTTTCGTCTGGAAAATACATGACGAACATGCGTTTATTCAAGCCTATCTGATTTGCAGACAACCCAACGCCTTCACGCAAGTTGTACTTCTTTTGGAGTTTTGGGTCCTGGCTATTTTTAAGATATTGCATCATGCATTCCAACGTTTCACGATCTTCATCCGAAATCGGCAGGCTAACTTCATCCGTTACCTGACGCAGAATTGGATCTCCTTCTCTAACGATATCCTTCATCGTAATCATATAGTCTTTTATAAATTTACTCATAGAACTTCACACTCTTCTACCATTTTATTTTTTCATGACTTAGACCATTTCACTTTAGCATTTCGCATTTAAAAAGTCTAATATGCAGGTTAGAATAAATATCCCTAAATTCTGGACTCCATTACTAAAATTTTCAATATTAAATTTCATTTCCTTACTCTAACATTATTTACCTCAACTTTAGGGTACAAAGACCTATGTATTAAACGTTTAAAAATTCTATACTGAATATATATTCTTAAAGGAGATGAAAAATTGAATTCGAACTCTAAATTTGTTTCGAAGTTGCTGCCGTTCTTGACGGCTTTCATTGTGATAATTGCTGGAATCAGTTGGTATGTTGTTACACAGTCAAAGGAAATGGTCATTCCTTTTTCTTCTGTAGAAAAGACGATTAAAGCTCAAAATGGAGCCCCTGTCACCATTGAAGAAAAAAAGAATGGCACTCTTCACATCTCCACACCAGATGGAGAATACGTTTCTAGTATTCCTCCCAACAGTCAAATGATCAATAAACTTGTCGAAACATATAACGTTCAATATTCTTTTTCATCAACTAATAAATCAGCAATATGGATTCTAGGCGGATTGTTGGCGGCTCTCGTCACAACCGGTGTCATTATACAGAAAAGATCAAAAGGTGGATTACGGATCGGCAGCAAGAAACAAAGCCTTTCCACCCCTAAGCCTCTACCAGAGATAACCATGGATGATGTAGGCGGTTTGCAAACCGAAATCAAACAGGAAATCCTACAGACGCTCACTACACTAAAAGAACCTGAACGTTCAGCAAAGATTGGAATTAAGCCGCCTCAAGGCATTTTATTATACGGACCCCCTGGGACGGGGAAAACGCTGCTTGCCCAGGCAATCGCAAAAGAGCTTGGTTCAAACTTCTTCTCTACGAGCGGTTCGGCCTTCAACGAAATGTTTGTTGGAGTCGGTGCAGCCCGTGTCCGCAGTCTTTTCCAAAATGCACGTAAGCAATCTCCAGCTGTCATTTTCATCGATGAAGTGGATGCGTTGGCCGGCAAAAGGAAAGCTCATGGCGGGGAAGAAGGCGAAAAAACGTTAACTGAACTGCTTGTGCAATTGGATGGAGGCCATCCAAATGAAGGCATTTTATTCATCGCAGCGACCAACCGGAAAGATATGCTCGACGAGGCATTTCTACGTCCGGGCAGGATCGATTTCTCTTTCCAAGTTCCACTTCCAGATACACAAGGAAGAAAGGAAATCATCGATATCCATTCGAAGGGAAAGCATTTGGCAACGGACGTCCTTGCCTCCTTGGATGAATTGGCTGAAAGTACATCCGGTTTCTCCGGTGCTGACTTAAGTGCTCTATTCGATACTGCCTCACGTCATGCACTGAGGAATGAACAGGATATGATTCGTAAACAGGATCTTGATTATGCCATTGACCGTACGATACTTGGAGCCACATCACGTACTTTGAATGATGTGGATACGAAGCGGCGTGTGGCCATTCATGAAAGTGGACATGCCCTGATTGCAGCTTTGACAAAGCCTGGTTCTGTTCGAAAGGCGACCATCATTCCGCGTGGGGAAGCCCTTGGATATGTAGCGCCGATACCAAAAGAACTACATCTAGCTACAGCAAGCGAATTGCTTGATCAAGTCAAAATGATTTTAGCGGGCGGCGTGGCGGAAAGAATGTATTTAGGGGAACACAGCATTGGTGTAGGCGGAGATGTACAGCAGGCGAAACATCTACTTGAACAAATGGTCGATACGGGAATGCTTCAAGATGGATTTACCCTCACTTTCAATAAAGGCGAGAAGGAACAAAAGATGCAGGAATTATTCACCAAAGCGATTCAGGAAACGGAAATGTTGATTGATACGAATCGCCAACAGTATGATGAGCTCGTTGATGAGTTATTGAAAAAAGAAACACTCGATGGATCAGAAGTTCAACGTATCGTTGATGCTTCAGAAATAACAAGCGTATGCTCGAATGCTTAACACTATTTTCTGCTGAGTGTTTTAAAACCTACTCTGTGTTTGGGGCCTGTTTGAATCGAACAGGCTCTTTTTTTTGATCACATTCGGAAGCGACCCGTAAAGCTAAGAAGTGAGGAAAGGGGAAATTAACCAGAAGGAAATTCCGTCCACTCTCTGTGAGTGGATTTCAGCATATAAAAGGGCTGTCGACATTGTCGACAGCCCTTTTTCAAGGTTTGCACCTATCATTTTATAGTTTTTCCAACTGGATGATACCTGGTGTGTTTTGTGTCTGGATCCCTGCCTTTTGCAATTTCACTGCCGTTCCTTCTGGTAAGTTAGTGAATATGATAGGAGTGACCGTAGACGGAGCATTCCGTTTTATGAAATCTAAATCAATTTCCAAAAGAGGTGTTCCTTTTGTTATCTTTTGACCTTCTTGCACAAGAGATGTAAAGCCTTCTCCATTTAATTTAACTGTATCTAAGCCAACATGGATCAGAATTTCCAGTCCATTATTCATTTTCAATCCCAATGCATGATTTGTTGGGAAGATACTAAGCACTTCCCCATCGATTGGTGATACTAGTTTCCCATTGACTGGCTCGATAGCAAAGCCATCGCCCATCATTTTCATCGCAAATACTTGATCGGGAACCTGTTCTATCGGCAAAACGGTTCCTTCAATTGGAAGGACAAAGTCATTTGCCCCCAAAGTTTGGTTTTCTTCCACTCTTTCCTCTGCCACTTGTGCAGATGGACCTGTTTTCACTTGGATTGGATCGACGCCATTCTTGACAAGTTGTTTCATCGCATTTGCCACAAATTCAACATTCGTTCCAACAATGACTTGCACACTTGATTTATTCAATTTCATTACACCACGCGCACCATGCCTTTTTAAGGCGGCTTCATTCACATTACCTGTATCGGCAACTTCTAAACGTAAGCGTGTTGCACAGTTATCAATTAGCTTTATGTTTTCTTTACCGCCAAGATCTTGAATGAAAAGCGATCCCATATCGGTATATTTATCCCCTGTTTTCACAATAGTTTCTTCTTCCACATCTTCCTCATCATCTTCCCGGCCAGGTGTTTTTAAATCCATGATCTTGATGACAAAATAGAAAATCACGAAGTAAACGACAGCGTATACTAAGCCAATCGGTATTAACCATAGTGGTTTTTGCGCAATGCCAAAGTTCAAGAAATAATCAATGGCTCCTGCGGAGAATCCAAAACCGTGATGAATATCCAATATAACAGCAAGTGCCAGAGAGACCCCGGTTAATAAGGCATGTATTACATATAACACTGGCGCGATGAACATGAACAGAAATTCAATCGGTTCAGTGATTCCTGTTAAGAACGAGGTGAAAGCTAACCCGAGCAGCATCCCCGTCACCAATTTACGTTTCTCTTTCTTAGCAGCTGCAATCATCGCTAATGCTGCAGCGGGAAGGCCGAACATCATGATTGGGAAAAAACCAGTCATGAAAGGTCCAGCAGTTGGATCACCTGCGAAGAAACGGTTTATATCACCGGTCGCCCCATTGTATTCACCAAATACGAACCATACCATACTATTCAGGACGTGATGCAAACCTACTGGAAGCAATAAGCGATTCAATACGCCAAATACGCCAGCACCTAAAGCTCCTGCACCTGTAATCCAGTCTCCAACGTTATTGATTAGATCTTGAATAGGAGGCCATACAAAACCGAATATTCCCGCAAGTAAAATCATCGCCAGAGATGTGATGATCGGAACAAATCGTTTCCCTGAAAAGAATCCAAGCCATTCAGGGAGTTTTATTTCAGAGTATCTATTATATAGGAAGGCAGCAACTATACCCGATATAATACCTCCTAATACAGCCATGTCGATATCTTTATTAATCGCTTGTGTACCATTCGTCAAAACAAAGTAACCAACAAGACCAGCTAATGCCGCAGCACCGCTCCCATCTTTGGATAATCCAATCGCTATACCTAAAGCGAACAGTATGGCAAGGTTATCAAAAATTGCTTTTCCCGAGGCAGCCATAAATGCAATATCAAGTAAATCCGGTTGCCCTAACCGAAGCAATAAAGCAGCTGCTGGTAAAACAGCAATTGGCAACATCAAAGCTTTCCCAATTTTTTGTAGAAAATTTAACATCTAACTCATCTCCCTTGTTCCTAACATCTTTTAATTCAGCAGAATGACAAGACATATAAAGCGTTTTCATTTTGTCAATAGAATAATTTTTCTTTGGCTTATACTAGCACAGAAAAGATATAGATGTCTATACCAATTCATCTGGAAATATACTATTTTCTTAGAATATAAGAGAAAAACATCATCATTTACCCCTTAACTGGTCTAGACAACTATTAATAAAAACGATAAAATGAAGGCAAAATATAAGAGACCAATTCATAACTCATTCATTAAGTTTTACTTTCACAAAGGAGATTATGTATGAAAACATTCATTATTAATGATCTGATAGTTCATAGCGAAAACGAAACATACAAAAATGGGTACATTAAGGTCGTGGATGGAAAAATTGCCGAAGTTGGGCCAGTAAACCAATACAAACATGACGATGATGTTAAGGTAATTACTCTTTCATCAGATTATCAGGCAATTCCCGGTGCCATCGACATTCATATCCATGGAGCATCCAATTCCGATGCAATGGATGCCACATATGAAGCATTATCCACAATGGCAGAGACTCTTCCCAAAGAAGGAACCACCAGCTTTCTGGCCACTACAATGACTCAATCGACCGAAGCCATTGAATCAGCACTACTTAATGCGGGTAAATATATCGAAAATCAAACACAAGAATACGCTGAAATAGTTGGGATTCATTTAGAAGGTCCTTTCATTTCACCAGCCCGTAAAGGAGCGCAGCCTGAGAAGTATATCGTTGATCCTGATGTCACTCTATTTAAAAGGTGGCAGGAAATGGCCCAAAATCAAATCAAGCTTGTAACGCTTGCTCCTGAACAACCAAATGGATTAGATCTAGCTGCCCACTTAAGGGGAACTGGCGTCGTCGCCTCCATTGGACATTCAGATGCAACATATGACCAAATAGATGATGCAATTCAGGCAGGGACTACCCACGTTACACATCTTTATAATGGAATGCGGGGACTCCATCACCGCGAACCTGGTGTATTGGGCGCTGCTTATCTTCGAGATGAGCTATATGTTGAACTTATTGCTGACGGCATTCACTGCAGGCCGGAAATGATCAAGCTGGCATATAACCAAATTACTAGCGAACGAATGATCTTGATAACGGATTCGCTTCGTGCCAAATGGCTTGAAAAGGGAACCTATGATTTAGGTGGTCAGCCTGTGTATGTTAACGAAACGAAAGCAACGCTTTCAGATGGTACACTAGCCGGCAGTATATTGAAAATGAACGATGCCATTAAGAACACAATGGAATATACCGATTGTTCCATGACTGACATTATAAAAATAACGGCGGAAAACCCTGCCAAACAACTTCGGATTTTTGACAGAAAAGGAAGCATCCAGGTCGGCAAAGACGCGGATCTTGTAATATTGAATGACCGCTTGGACGTTGAAATGACGTTCTGCAGAGGAAATTTAGCTTTTAAAAAGGAGAATGTATAATGAATATCATACAAGTGCAGGACTACATGGAAATGAGCCGGACAGCCGCAGAAATAGTGATCGGAAAAGTCAAAGGAAATCCTAATATCAAATTGGGCCTTGCAACAGGCGGTACCCCTAAAGGAATGTACGATAATATGATTGAAGATCACGTGCGCAATCATACTTCTTATGAACATGTAACGTCTTTTAATCTTGACGAGTATATCGGCTTAAAACCAAATGATCCAAACAGTTACCATTATTATATGAATGACTCCCTATTCACTCACATCAATATAAGTAAAGAGCGCACTCACCTGCCAAATGGCACAGCAGATGACACCAACGGAGAATGTAAACGGTATGATGAAATGATTGATTCCGTCGGAGGGATCGACCTTCAGATACTTGGCATTGGGCAAAATGGCCATATTGGTTTTAATGAACCTGGAACTTCCTTTACATCAGGTACACATGTCGTGACACTCGAAGAATCCACGCGTCAAGCGAATGCACGTTATTTCGATTCCATCGACGAAGTTCCTACACATGCCGTTACGATGGGCATTTCAACAATCATGAAAAGCAAAGAAATTCTGCTGTTGATATCTGGTGAAGAAAAAGCCGAAACCTTGAAGAAATTGATACACGGTGACATTTCAGAGGAATTCCCTGCATCTATCCTAAAAAAACATAATAATGTTACAATTATCGCAGACCAAAAAGCGTTATCCGGAGTGATAATACCCTAAAAGGAGCGAAAGTCGATGATTGATAAAAACTCACCTCTTCCGATTTATTTTCAAATCGAAGAACAAATAAAAAGACAAATAGAAAACGGTGAGTTCCAAGCGCACGATGCCCTTCCATCTGAACGCGAATATGCCGAGCAATTCGGAATTAGCCGGATGACCGTCCGGCAAGCCATAAATAATTTGGTGAATGACGGATACTTATACCGTCAAAAAGGAAGGGGAACCTTTGTCGCCGATAAGAAGTTGGAGCAGCAGCTCAATGGGTTGACCAGCTTTACAGAGGATATGAAAGCCAGGGGGTTAAATCCAAGCAGTAAGCTGCTGAGCTTTGAAATCATTCCGGCTAATAAGAAAATTGCCAGTGAATTGCACATTTCCCTTCATGCTCCCGTTTATGAAATAAAGCGCATTCGCTTGGCTGATGATGTTCCAATGGCACTCGAGACCGTGTACATGTCTGCTAATTTAATTAAAGGACTAACGGAAGAAATCATTAACCTTTCCATTTACCAATATGTGGAGAATTACATTAAACTTAAAATAGACTATGCTTCACAAACATTGGAATCAGCGATTGCTTCTGAATTGGAAGTCACCCATTTAGCGATCCCAAAGGACTCACCCATATTATTCATTCAAAGGAATACATTTTTAATAGATGGAACCCCTCTTGAATATGTTAAATCGGCTTATCGTGCAGACAGGTATAAGTTTACTATCACTATAACCAGATAATCTTGAATATTTTTGATATACAGAAGGGCCAATCACTAGAGTCTATTAATTGCTAAAGGTAATCGGAGGGTGTCACATATATGAATTCATACTTTGAAGAAGTTCAGGCTTTGCTCAAAATTGTGGGAGAACAGGAAAAACAATCAATTAAGGAATCTGTGGAACATATCTCGAAAGCATTGGTGTCGGATGGAATCATTCATCTATTTGGAAGCGGACATTCTCATATTTTGACGGAAGAGGTATTCTACCGGGCAGGTGGGTTAGCCGCCATTCATCCTATTTTCGTTGAAGATTTGATGCTTTTTAAGGGAGCATCTAGGTCATCGCAACTCGAAAGGCAAAATGACCTATCTGAGAAATTCATGCTTGATGAGGATATCCGTCCTGGCGATGTCTGTATTGTCATTTCATCGTCTGGTGTGAATCCCGTTCCTATCGATGTAGCTATAATCGCAAAAGAAAAGGGCGCCTTTGTCATTGGACTTACATCACCGGAGTATGCAAACAGTTGTCCTTCACGGCATAAAAAGAAGCTTTATCTCCACGATGTCGTTGATTTGGTCTTAGACAATCATATTTCCAAAGGTGACACATTGCTGAAATCAAATAATATATCCTTTGGTTCCGGATCGACCGTAATCGGGGCCGTCCTTCTCAATATGATTTTCACACAAGTCATTGAAACGATTATTGAATCAGGAGTGACCCCTCCCGTATTTCTAAGCAGTAATATCGAAGGGGCGGATGAACACAATCAAAAGATTATCGCGAAATATAAAACAAGAATCCCCAAATTGTGAATCGATATAGCCAAAATGGCATACATAAGCTTTTATGTTCCACATAATGAAATAATAAAGAAGGCATCCATTCGAATGCCTTCTTTATTTTATAGTCCCTTTTAATCCTTTTTTTTTCAAAAATGGCCACCAATTCGCGTTTCCAAACGTTGCAACCATTACTGAACAACGGCAAGATGACAAACGCGTATAAAGCAAGCCCCACCAATATTAACGTGGCAGTCTCCAAGAGTGATAAAACCCCAGCCGGCATCATCGCAGCAAAAGTTCCCCCATCTTATTGACATAGAAGAAAACTTCCATATACCGATCAATCAAACCAGAAAATTTTTCATTTGTCATTGTTGCACCTCTCAAAAAGTAGCTCAATCATTAAACTATATGTAGCTTACTACTGTTTTATTTAACATATCAATCCCATAATAGTTTATTATTCCTAGTTTAACTCATGGTAAATAAGGGAAAACCAAAGTAAGCAAACAATCTACTATTCTAAGGGAGGAAATATAAATGACTCAAACAACTATCGAAACTCGAACGAATAGCAAACTGTTAAAAGGGATTCTAATTGGAGGACTTGTTGGTGGTGCGTTAACCTTGCTTGACTCCAATACAAGAAATAAAGTAAAGCGTTCAGCCGTCCTTTTAAAAGACAATTCCATGAATATGATTGAACAGGTCAAGGAGAATCCGGGCGAAATGAAGGAACAAATGGTATCAGGAGTCAAAGGCGCAACAGAGACGATTAAAGAGGCAATCAATGACGTTGAAACCTTATATGAAACCGTCAATGAAGACGTGGTGGGTAAAGTATCCGAAGTAAAGGATATCTCCACTAACGCCCTGGGTACAGCTAAGGACGCAACAAATGAATTAAAGGACATCAGCTCAAAAGTGGTCGTTGCCGGTAAACAACTGAAGGAAACACCAACACAATCATCGAAGTCAGATAATAAAAAAAGTGAAAAAGAGAGCGATGACGTCGTTACAAAATCAGGATTATCCAATCAAAAATCAATTTCATCGAACTTCTAATATATAAAAAAGCTGAGGCATTATGAAGTGACCCTTTGTAAAGGACATTTTAAAAAAAAGCTAGGCAACTTGAAGGAGATGCTGTCTGTATTTTGCAGGCGGCATCTTTAATGGTCGACAAATAAGCACGTTTGCCGTGATGGTAAGTTAAGTAAGTGATGTCCGTTAATAATACTTTGCCTGCGACACCTTGTTTGAATGGACGCTGTAGGAGGTTTGGATAAGTACGGTGTTCGTGTGTCACTTTTGCCATTCGGCGATAAGGATTCGCTTTTCAGATCGGGCAGATCCTATTAAATTTATTCATAATGCGACGAATTCTTTTAAGTTGTAAGTGATTTGATACTGATTTTCTAACGTCATTTTAATTTGACACGCACCTTTTTTTCTTCGACGAAAATGATCTGTGTACGTGATGGCCTTGTCACTAACAGCTTGAACATGAGGATTACATTTTAGTTGTGCTTGTTCTTTCTCCGCAAATAATCGTTTGGTCATCTTAGTTCACTCCGACGTGTTTTTTCTTATCATAAACAAAAGTACCCTACAGGATAGACTTTTTTCAAAGTGTCTATTCTATAGGGTACATTTTATTACGCCCCAGCTTTTTGTTGTTCCATATATCATTTCACTTGATAACCTTATTCAGAACCCTCTATTTTATTCGTAATCTCATGATCTTTTTTCACTTCAGCTAACCAAGCTGGATATTCCTCTTGTAATCTTTCAGAAAGAAGCGTTTCCTTGATTTCCTCTTTACTGTCTTCTAAATTAGCTTTTTTTGCTTCCTTTTTACCGGTTACTTTTATGATGTGATAACCATAATCGGATTTGACTGGATCACTGACTTTGCCTATATCAAGATCAAAGGCAACATCTTCAAACTCATCCACCATATTCCCTTTCCCAAAGTATCCTAAGCTTCCACCGTTATCCGCCGTTTCTGTATCAGTGGAATATTCAGCTGCCAATTTAGCGAAATCACCGCCCTCTGCAATTTCCTTCTCAACCTTTTTAGCCGTTTTTTCGTCTTCGACTAAAATGTGACTGGCTTCCACTTGTTCAGCTTGTGCAAATGTATCTTTATTATCTTCAAAATACGTACTGATTTCATCGTCTGTAACGGTAATTCTCGGTTCGATCAGTTTTTTCGTTTGCAGATAAACCACGATATCATTTTTCAAGGCTTCCATGGACGAACCGCTTGCTTCCAATTGCTCTTTTAACGACTTTTCATCGCCATAGGACTCAGCCATGGTATCTATTTCTTTTTGGATTTCTTCATCCTTAATTTTAATTCCTTCTTTTTCCGCTTCCAATTCAACCAATTTATTCGTAATTAACAGGTCTAAAGTATCTGCTCCGTACTCTGCAACAAGCGCGTCATACAGCTCATCCTTACTGATTTTCTCGCCATCGATACTTGCCATTGTCTTATTCTTTTCCGTAGACGAAATCATCGCAAATGCCATGATCCCGGCAATGATTAAAGTGCTCCCTGCCCAAACATATGCCTTCGTGCTTCTTAATAGGTTCATGAATGCTCTCCCTTAATTTTTCTATTATGATAGCTTGGAAATATTAGTTCCACCTGTGGTATTTCCCATCATTATACTAACATACTTATATCTCTACTGATATTTTAGAGCATTTTCTGGCCTACTAACATTTTACATTGCTATAAATTCATTATTACAAAGCTCTAAATTATACCGTTATATTGACTTTTGATATATAGGTAATGGTGGCGAAGCAACGGAGATCATACGTCAAAAACTCAGAAAAAAGCATGGTATAAGGGGGATACCTTTACACCATGCTTTTCTTATATTATTTACGATGCATCTTAAACTCAAGGAAGAGTTCGTTGTAATGGGCCAAGTTTTTCTTCCCAAGGTTTTCGTACACTTCCAGCTTCTCTGTCAGTTCTGGTGATGGATAGAAACGTTCATCCTTCACCACTTCTTCAGGCATATATTTCAGTGCTTCTTTATTAGGGGTCGAGTAGCTTACATATTCGGCATTCTGTGCCGCAACTTTTGGGTCCAGCATGAAGTTGATGAACTGGTGAGCCGCATCGGCATTTTTGGTTGTTTTCGGGATGACCATATTATCAAACCATAAATTGGACCCCTCTTTAGGGACCACATATTCGAGATCTTCATTTTCAGCCATGATTTCAGAAGCCACTCCGGACCAAACAAGCCCAATCGCCGCTTCCTGGGTTTCCAATAGCATGCGGCTTTCATCTCCAACGATCGCTTTAATATTTGGAGTGAGTGCATCAAGCTTGGACTTTGCCTCTTGAAGGTGTTCTTCATCTATATCATTCAATGAATAATTCAAAGAGTTCAGGCCCATGCCCATCACTTCTCTAGCCCCATCCGTCAAAAGTATTTCATTTTTTAAATCTTTATCCCATAAATCCGCCCAAGCCGTTATTTCTTTGCCACCGAGCATCTTGGAGTTGTAAACAATTCCAACTGTTCCCCAGAAATAAGGCACGGAATATTTATTCTCCGGATCGAATGGCAGATTGATGAACCGCTCGTCGATATTTTTCAAATTTGGTAGCTTGGAATGATCCAGGGGAACCAATAAGTCTTCTTGTCTCATCTTATCAATCATATACTCAGACGGTATGGCAATATCATAAGTCGTACCGCCCTGCTCAATTTTAGTCATCATTGCCTCATTTGAATCGAACGTCTCATAAATGACCTTTATACCCGTTTCTTCTTCAAAACGGTCGATTAGATCCGTATCGATGTAATCGCCCCAATTATAGATGGTAAGCGTATTATTGCTCGTAAACCCCTGTGATGAGTTCAATCTTGAAATCGCATATAGCAGCAAGGCGGATACGAGGGAAATGATTAAAAACATTTGGACCAGCCTTTTCATCGTTTCCCCCCCATTCCCGTTTGCCTTGCACGTTGAGTTATAAAGTAATAAACGACAACCAACAATAGTGTCAAGGCGAACAGCAGTGTCGATAGTGCATTGATATTCAATGAAATACCACGGCGGGCCAATGAATAGATTTCCACTGATAGAGTGGAGAAGCCATTACCGGTCACAAAGAACGTAACCGCAAAATCATCAAGTGAATAAGTCAAAGCCATAAAAAAACCAGCAAAGATACCTGGTAAGATGTATGGTAGGATGACCTTCGTCAATACATCCCAACGGCTTGCCCCTAAATCCCGGGCCGCATCAATTAAGGTAGGGCTCATTTCCTGAAGTTTCGGAAGGACCAGCAGCACAACGATCGGGATGCTGAAGGCGATATGCGACAACAGTACTGAGTAGAATCCAAGCTTGATCCCAGCCATTGTGAATAGAATCAGGAAGGAAGCACCGATAATCACATCGGGACTGACAATCAATACATTATTCAATGACAATACCGTATTCCTAGCTTTACTGCTCGTAAAGGAACGAATTCCAATGGCTCCAATCACCCCAATGATCGTGGCGATCAGTGCAGATAATAAAGCGATCACAAGCGTATTCAATACAATGATCAACAGCCTTGTATCTTGGAACAACTCCTTGTACCACTCCATGGTGAACCCTTTAAAGTCATACATCGTTCCACCGCTGTTAAACGAGTAAAAGACTAAAAAGAAAATCGGTGCATAGAGTATGAGAAAAATCAAAACGAGAAACCCTTTTGATATTGGTGATAACTTACTACCCAATTTACACACCCTGCTTTCGGTTACCCGTTACAAACATAATCAGGAACATTATAATAATCAAAAATACCGCGATTGTGGAACCCATTCCCCAATCCTGTGTCACAAGGAAGTGCTGCTCGATAGCCGTACCAAGCGTAATGACTCGATTACCGGCAATTAGTCTTGTAAGCATGAACAATGAAAGTGCCGGGATGAAGACTACCTGGCATCCCGTCTTTACACCATCTATCGTCAAAGGAAAAATGACGCGGCGGAATGTCATCCACCGGGACGCTCCCAAGTCATTGGCCGCATCCAAAAGGGTGGGATTCATTTCATCCAGCGCATTGAATATCGGTAAGATCATAAACGGGATGAATATATAAACCGAAACGAATATGAAGCTGAAATCCGTAAAGAGAATTTGCTGCTTTCCGATTCCTACTGCCTCCAGAAAACCATTCGCCACACCATACGTGCCAAAAATGCCAATGAAGGCATAAGCCTTTAAGAGTAAATTAATCCAGGAAGGCACGATTATCAGCAAAAGCCACAACTGCTTATGCTTGGTTTTCGTTAACAAATATGCGGTAGGGTAAGCCACTAAAAGGGATATTCCCGTAATGAGGAAAGCATACCAAAATGAGCTTAAAGTCATTTTTAAATATACTGGTGTAAAGAACTTTTGATAGTTAATCAAAGAAAGATTACCTTCAATGTCGAAGAAGGAATAGTAAAGGATTAACAAAATGGGTGCGACAACGAATAAAGCAATCCATAAGACATAGGGTATGAAATAAATATTCCGTGATAGTTTATTCTGCATGACTTTCCCCATCATGATACGCTTCCAAACGCTTATCGAATTCCTCTTCAGTTTCACCCAATCGCATGACATGAATCGCTTCGGGATCGAAATAAAGACCTATTTCATCTCCAACTGTTGCCTTCTTCGTTGATTGGACAAGCCACTCATTCCCATCATGATCATAGCAGCTGATTTCATAATGCACACCGCGAAATAGCTGAGAGTCCACCCGAACTTGCAGTTTCCCGCGATTGACGGAAGTAATCTCTAAATCTTCCGGGCGGATGACAATATCAACAGCTTCATCGCTATTCAAACCTTGGTCTACACATTCGAACTGTCTGCCGACGAATTCCACTAGGTAATCTTCAATCATTTTTCCTTTTACAATGTTCGACTCACCAATGAAATCGGCAACGAATCGATTCAGCGGTTCATCATAAATATCCGTAGGGGGCCCACTTTGCTGAATTTTCCCTTTGTTAAGGACAAAAATCTCATCTGACATCGCTAATGCTTCCTCTTGGTCATGAGTGACGAAGATGAACGTGATTCCAAGTCTTTGTTGTAGCTCCCGCAATTCATATTGCATTTCTGTACGCAATTTCAAATCAAGGGCAGATAGCGGTTCATCCAGCAGGATGACTTCCGGTTCATTAACTATCGCCCTGGCAATCGCTACACGTTGCCGCTGACCGCCGGACATTTCCCTGATCTCCCGTTTTTCATAACCCTCCAAATTAACAAAGCTGAGGGCTTCCTTCACCTTTATTTCCACTTCGGTATTTTTCATTTTTTTGATGCGAAGACCGAATGCTACATTTTCAAAAACATTTAAATGCGGAAAAAGTGCATAATCTTGAAATACTGTATTTACTTGCCTTTTATTGGCTGGCACATCATTGATCTTTTTTCCCTCAAAGTAAATATCACCCTTGGAGGCCTCCGTAAATCCGGCAATCAAGCGAAGGATCGTTGTCTTCCCACAGCCTGAAGGACCCAGAAGCGTATAGAACTTCCCTCTCTCGATTTCAAAACTAACATTATCGAGAACTACCGTATCATCATCGAATTGCTTCGTAACCTGATCGAAGTGTATTATATTCTCGTTTGCCATAGCTACTTCCCTCTTTCCATTACCTTACTTCATCCGTCTTTACATAGACGATAGCAATTGCTTTGAATTCTATAAGTATGATTCCGTCACCACAAGCAATAACTCGGATGGACCCCCAAAATCATTGATGATTTGGTGTTCATCGGAAGCATGAAAATAAATTGATTCACCTGCCTTGACGAAATACGTATGTGTACCAAGCTTTACAATGACTCTTCCGCTTATTACATAACCGAATGTTTCCGACAAGGATGGTTCAAATTGTTTGAATTCCCCTTTTTCCTGAAGGGTCAGGCGAATCGGTTCCATTTCCTTCTCATTCGATTCAGGCACAAGCCACTGAATTTGATACCCTCGTTCCTCATCGATAAAAAATGTTTGTGCTTCTTCTTCATACACTACTTTTTGGACCTGATCCTCTTCATCGAAGAATTGCTTCGGCTTGCAGCCGAGTACTTCTAATATATTGAAAAGAGTTTCAATGGAAGGGGAACTAAGATCCCTTTCTAACTGTGAAATATATCCTTTGCTTAAATCCGTTCTTTCTCCCAATTCTTCCTGGGTCAATCCTTTTTTCAAGCGAAGGTTTTTTATTTTTTTTCCAATTTGCATCCTATTTACCCTCAATTAGTTTACTTATAGTAAACATGAAGTAGATAAAGTTTTATATAAGTAAACTTCCAGTTTAATTTTATGGATATTATTATACAGGAAATGCTGGAAACTTCAAACGGAATTTCCAGTCATGCAAAAAAGGACCGCCACATGACATGGCAGTCCCCCTTTTACAACTTCAGACAAATCTCTTGGGCTTTCTTTTCACCATCTGCAATACAGTCCGGTATTCCGACACCATTGTATGAACATCCCGCAAGTAAAACATTCGGAGAATTCTCGGAGATTTTCGCCTCCAGTGATTGAACGATTTTAGGATGTTTAATATGGTAGTTCGGCATATCTTCATGCCATTTCGTCACTTCACTTGTAATTGGAGTCCCAGAAATACTTAAACTGCTTTTAATGTCTCGTAAAGCCACCTGGATTAATTCCTGATTTGTAAGGGACCGTAAGCGTTCATAGTCCGGACTAGAGCTTTTATAAAAAAGCCTTACCAAAAGCTGACTGTTTTCAGAAGTATGCTCCCATTTCCGGCTCGTCCACGTACATGCATTGCAGATCAAATCACTATTATCACCTGCAATGAAACCTGTCCCATCATTAGGAAGCATGCTGTCCGGGATATCGAATCCAAGGTAAACGCTTATCATCGAACTATTGACTAAGCCGTCGAAGTCTTCATCCAACTCCCGATCACCCAATAATTTCTGGGCAGCGGTATGCGGTGTACTCAATACAATGAAGTCCGTTTCCAGCGATTCACCGTTTGCCAATGAAATGATATACCTCTCATCATTCTTTCTGATTTTTTCTGCCTTGACCCCTTTTATAATTTCCACCATATCGAGGCTTTCCTCAATACGTTCAATCAATACCGATAAGCCATTTTTAAACGAAAGGAACTTCTTATTTCCCTTGCTTTGATATTTCTGCTTATTTTCCGATAGACCGCGTATGATACTGCCATATTCATTTTTATAATCCAGCATCTCCGGCAGTGTTTTAGCAATGGTCAATTCATTTAATTTTCCTGAATAAACACCAGATAGGACAGGTGATATCTGTTTTTGCACCAATTCCTTACCTAAGAAACTTTCAAGAAATAAACCGATTGAGTCGTTTTTCGTAAACGTCTCATTCTTTGTATAGAAATCCTTTAAGGCATCGACCTTTCCTTGTGCAGAAACCAGATCACTTTTCGCCAGGGACTCCAGGCTCATTGGAATTCCGAATAGGGCATCTTCAGGAATTCCCTTCAGCACGCCATCGGTATGGATAAATGATTTTCCCGTCGCATTATAGACAACTTGATCTTCTAGGTTCAATTCTTTAAGAAATGGTTTTATATTTTGTTTCCTGGCGACAATCGAATCGGCACCCGCTTCGATTTTAAATGGACCATCATGCACTGTCCTGATTTTACCGCCTAGTTTCTCATTTCCTTCTATTAATATTAATCGTACGGAGAGACTGTTCGCTTTAGCAGCTTTTTGTAAATAATACATGGTTGATAAACCCGTAATGCCTCCACCTACCACTACGACCGTTTTCATTAGAATACACCTCGATTAACGAAATTTACATTAAGTAAAGTGTACCATAAGGCAGCAGCATTATTAAAAGCGACCCTTTAATTCATTAGTTTCGTAATGAAACCTGTAACAAATTGGACAAAAAAAAGACCTTCTCTCATTCGAAAAGTCTAAATACCCTCATATCGATACTCGTATCTCATTTCCTTATTCCATATCCATGTTCATATGATTTAATCTATATTCCATTATCTCCATCAACCCGCTTCTGCCTTCTTTATGAATTCCTGTATCCTGATACCCCGATTTCGTATAAAGAGTTTTGGCAATCATATTCTTGACGTCCACTGCCAGTACAATCGAATCCTTGTTTGGAAAAATCCCTTTTGCGAATTCCGGAAGGATTTGCAAGGCTTTCTTCGCAATCCGTTTCCCTTGATGCTTTTGATCAACAAGAAATCCACGGAGTAATATCGCTTTTTTATTGCTGGTGAAAGGGCTGATGTTCTCCCCAATGTGTAAAACGAAAAACCCGACCGGAATACCCGCAGCCAAAATAACGAAAGGGTGTCTGTCAACATCTTTTCGGCAATATTTCAGTGACTCTTCCGGCAGAGCCGAAAAAGGGGTTTGTGTATCCGGTAAATAAAACTGTGACAGCTGGTGATGATGTTCCGGTAAATAATGCGTTAAGGTGATGATCTCGATTTCCTTGTCCTGTTTCATTTGGCACACCGCTTTCATCAATTATTGGATACCTCAATGATTCGACGCGTCACCCTAAAATCCCTCCACTAAATGAAAGAAGCACTGCAGAATATATCGGCAGCGCTCCTTAAAATAATCAATGGGTGCTTTCATTGATTGTCAGGGCTTCTCGTAAATTGATTTGCTTGCGGAGTATATTGGCAACCTCGCGGGAAATTTGTCGTTTTTCAAACATATCCTGCACTTCGTCCCGTTCTGCCTGGATCGCTTTATAGAATAGCTCCCTTTCATAATCGACCATTTTACTAGGGATACGGCCTCTATTTTCACGTTTGCATTTTAATATCAACACTTTATACTCTTCTATGATCATCGAAGACGTCTCATGATTTTCAGAAGTGATACCCGCTTGTATCTCTTGGATGGCAGCTTTATACATCCTGATTTTAAGGTCTCTCACCTTTTCCAATCTCTCTATATTGATCCTTCTTATTTCACTTTTATTAGGGAAAAATAATTTAAAAACCCTCAGCATACTTCTTCTGAAAAGCGTTACGGACCTGAAAAAACGGAATTTCATCCGGTTTGTAACCGCGCCTTCCATACGCTGGATATATTCTTTGCATATAAATGCCGTTTCCCGGTCCACTTTCTCATCCTTAATAAGTTTATCAAGAAATCTTTGCTCTGCTTCAAGGGCTTTAAAGCGAAGACCCTTTTCTTCTTCCCTTAATGCAGCTGGCTCTTTCTCCTGTTCTACATAGGACAGTGCATTGATCTTGGTACAGTACCTCGAAATGATCGATAAAGCCGCTTCCCGGTTTTCATCTGTCATTTGGGATTCTATAACTTTAATCGCCGCTTGATGTGTGTGAATGGCAGCCGCTTTCGTTTTATCAGCCTGCTTATCCACGATTTCCTCTTCTTCTGCCCGTGCTATGATTGGCAGAAAAACACTGGCAACGATCAAAGTCAGCAATATGACACCTGCTGCAATGAAGATGATTAACGAACGCTCCGGAAAAGGACTTCCATCTGCCAACACATACGGAATCGAGAACGAACCCGCTAACGTTACAGCTCCGCGAACACCGGAAATGGTAATGATTCCAGCTGCTTTGAAGTCTGGTTTTTGGGCGCCTGCTTTTTTCGTCATCCAGCCAATCGACCAGGCAGCAGTAAGCCAAATGAATCGTAAAGCAAAGAGGAAAAGTGTAATGACCACAATATATAGGATCACTTGCCCATTATTGAAGACTGGATCTTGAAAGATAATTTTCGCAACGCTTGGAATTTGCAAACCTAGCAAAACGAATACAAGACCATTCAATACATATAAAATGACGGACCATGTACTCTTTGAAACGACCTGAAGTTCTACAGTTGGTGATATTTCCCGGTCTCGTTCAATGGCATGGACAATCCCCCCAGCCACTACCGCTAAAATCCCAGAAAGGTGGAAATGTTCCACAGCGAGGAAAATAATAAAAGGAGTCAGGATCTGGATTAACATGTGCATCGTAACATCTTCCATTCCTAAACGGCGAAGAAATACACGGAGCCTGATAATGATGAAGGCAACAATTGCTCCTCCTACAAAACCACCAATCGAAATCCATATAAAACTGAACGTTGCATCCACTAATGAGAAAACACCAGTGACTGTAGCTGCAACGGCAAATTTAAAGGCAACTAGACCTGAGGCATCATTCATGAGCCCTTCTCCTTCAAGAAGGTGCATGATGCTCTTAGGTAACTTAACTCGACTCGCCAAAGCGCTTACTGCCACTACATCTGTAGGGGACAAAATGGCTGCTAAGGCGAATGCTGCTGGCAATGGAATCGAAGGAATCATCCAATTAATTAAATACCCGCCTGTCCAAACCGTTATGAATACCAGGCCTAGTGCAAGCATGAGAATGGGTGCTCTCAACTTCCAAAGTGCAGTGCGGGGCACATTTTTGCCATCATTGAACAAAAGAGGGGCGATGAATAACAGTAAAAACAATTCCGTCTCCATCTCAACATGCATACCCAGGGGTAAAAGTGCCAGTATGACACCCAGTGCTATTTGTATTAATGGTACAGGTATAAAGGGTATAAAGTGGTTAATTACATTAGACACTCCAATCAATATAAGAAGGGCTAATATAACAAGAAAAAACTCCATTCAAACATCAAACTTCCTCTCTCATCTATTCTCATAACTATAATCGTAACATATTCAGACCCATCCATTCATGCATTTACTATTCTAACCTAGAATACTCCTGAATAATAATACCTTTTGCGTGATGGATCACCATGAAAATTGAGGTGATTGAATGAATACAAAATCGACTCAAATCAGCATCGGATTTCAAAGAAAAAAGCTGATTGGCTTACCCTAATCAGCATTTTGTGAAAAGACTAACCCACAGAACAAGTCGGCACTGCTTTATGTTAAAACACCATTTAGTTCCCCGGGACAAAGAGACGAAGGTGTTTATGCAGTACATTTGATTGAAATGGAAGGAGAAAGCCTTCTTCTCCATCGATATTGACTGCAAGTTCGTCTGTTGTGGATAAATTGAGCTTGGATGTTTGAATATATTCAATTTCGTCATGTCCCTTGATCTCTCCTTTCATTAAACTGGGAACGATCTTGACGATAAAAGGAAGTGATAAATCCTTAATGATGAATGTGTGCAGCTTTCCATCATTCACTTCCGCCTCGGGTGCAAGTTGTTCGAAACCGCCGACAGAGTTAGTCATTGTTGCAATCAGTAAATGAGCCTCACCCATCCACCTTCCCTGATCATGTTCAACCGTTAAAGGAAACGGATTCTTTTTAATCATCGCTTTTGCTCCTTCAATGAAATATGCAAAAGACCCCAGGCGGGTTTTTTGGTCTACGGATACATTATAGGTGGCCTCAGCGATCGCCCCTACTGCCAACACATTCATGAAATAACGGTCATTGATCTTCCCTATGTCCGATTCCTTAATATGCATGTCCTTTAATATCCCAATGGCCGTATTGGGATTCAAGGGTATGCCCAAAGATCTAGCGAAATCATTAACGGTTCCTAGTGGGATGATTCCGAAAATTGGCCGATGCTGCTGCTCGCCCAACCCATTCACTATCTCGTTCACCGTTCCATCCCCACCCATGGAAATGACAGCATCGAACCTCTCTTCACAGGCCTCCTTGGCAAAATCCGTGGCATCCCCCTCTCCTTCGGTTTGACGGACGGACACCTCATCATATATATCACCAAGTGCCTTTTCCGCTTTCGGCAAAATCTTTCCTGCCTTTTCCCTACCTGAAGATGGATTTATGATAATCATCACTTTCGACATATGCTACCTCCCTTTATTGTATATCTACTAGCAAGTTACCTCTTTACTGAAGTAATAAAACCACACGGACAATTTTTCCGATTGTTGAATAAAGAAGTTTGGCAGGAACTTTCATAATTGCTGCCGCTTGACGGTTTGCTGACATTTTGAACAGCTCTTATATGTTCATGGACTGTGAAACAGGTAATCATCACCCCTGAACCTCCTGTTCCTCTTCTGTTACAGTAATACCTATTCTAATCAACTTTAAAATTGTCTGTCCCTTTCGCCCCCCTTTGTTTTTCCCCCTTTATAAAACCCATTTTTTCTTCATTTTCCAAGCTGCCGTGAAAAGAAATACAAAAAAAGTTAAAAAAACTCCCTATCTATAAGGTTTTCAGACTCTTCTTGAAATAAATTTCAAATTTTCTGTTAAATACCTATACATTTTCCAAATTCGGGTATATACTGTATTATAACAACAAACAAACAACAATAACTGTACTATAAGGAGGGTGCGAACCATGCAAGCAAATCAATCGGAGACATTTATAATCGATACGTTTAAACATTGCCCAGAATGTGGTGAAACACATGTGGATCACTCAGATTCCTATCTGTTGGAGTGCGATCGCTGCCTTTCCAAACGTGAGGAATAAATCGATCGAAAAAATAATAAAACATTATAAAGGAGGAAATCATCATGCAAATGAAAAAATCCATTGAATTTTTTAACAATATCCCTGCTAAACATTGTCCCGAGTGCGGTGACCATATTATTGAACAAGCTGAATCCTACTTAATGGAATGTGACCGCTGCCTTTCCAAACGTGAAGACTAATTAACCCAAATCAAAAAGGAGGAACCATCATGCAAACTAAAAACCCATTGGAATTCTTCAGGACACTTCCGCCTAAACAATGTACAGAGTGCGGAACCCATATCACTGAACAAGCTGAATCCTACCTCTTGGAATGTGACCACTGCCTTTCCAAACGCGAAGAATAACTAAACCAAATCATAAGGAGGAATCATCATGCAAACTAAGAACCCATTGGAATTCTTCAGGACACTGCCACCTAAACAATGTACGGAATGCGGTACTCCTATTACTGAACAAGCTGAATCCTACCTCTTGGAATGTGACCACTGCCTTTCCAAAAAAAATGAATATTAATAAAAGATGCTGACATCAAGAAGCTCTATAGGTTTGATGTCAGCATTAACCTTGTATTAGCTTCCCTTTCTACATTCAAAAAAGGATGTCCTTGGGACACCCTTCATTCGTACTATTTTTTACTTCCCAATATATTTATCTACATATTTTCCACTGACTTTCCTGCTGCTGTACTGTAAGAAGTCCAATGCAAAAATCATGAATTCAAGTCCTAGACGCTTATCTGAACGCATAAAATCCGAACCTAACAGTTTTTCTAATTTTTCAAGCCTATGGTATAGCGTTTGCCGGACAATGAATAGTTGTTTTGAGGTTTCCTGTTTAGAACCGTTACAAGCAAGATAGGTCTTCAGGGTAGGCATTAACTCACCATTGTTTTGCTTGTCGTATTCAATGACAGGACCTAAATATTCGTGCACCGTTTCCTCCAGATTACCATGTTTATTTATGAGCGAAATCATGCGATGCATATGTAAATCCTGATAAAAGAAGCTCCTGTTATCCTCTGGTAATGTATCCTGAAGCAGCAGAGTCTCACGGGCCGTTTCATAACTTTTATAAATCTCGCTTAACCCTCGAACATGCTTTCCAAAACCAATGGAGAGCAAACTCATTCGATTACGCCCGCTAACATCCATTTTCATGATTCGATCCACTGCGCTTGTCACCCTTGATTTCCAATCTTCAGATGAACGATTATCACCTAAAATAAAAACTAGATGCTGATTAATTTCCATAGAAAATATCTGAAAGCCGTACTGTTCAAAAACTGTCTTAAACATTATCTTAAAATAGGTTCCATCTAATTTTGCAGAACTTCTATTATATCTTGGGTGTTGTTTGCAAATGCAAACAATTCCGCCATCCAATTGCATTTTCGGATCAATATAGGAAAGCCTTTCCCGGATTGCTTCGTCACTATACTCACCTTCAATCCAATTTGTAAGCCATTTACTCTCTTCCGACATTTTCTTTTCTTCAATATATAACTCCCTTAATAGATGCTGTGCCAAAGCGGTAGCCGTTCGATCCAAAATCAGTGAATCAAAGTCCGTCAACTCTCTGTCGTTGCTGCAAATGAGCAGTTCCGCATAATTTTCACCGAGCACTTGAATTGGCTGTCTATGAATGGTTTTATCGAATTTCGATTCTTCGTATATGTCCGCTACCATTTGATAGGTTATTTTTTTCTTCGTTTTGGGAATGCTGGCTATATCGTTTTCATTAAAGATAAGAATAACCTGTACATTTAAATAGCTGTGGAGAAATTTTAGAATTGGTTCATAATGGTCAATTTCGAGGAGATTTTTATTTAACTGCTGGGAGTAGTTTTCTAAGTTGGAGATCATTTGATATTGTTTATTAATGATAAGGGAATGAATATCCTGAGTGATTTCTACGAAAGGGACTTCCTCATGAAATAGGATGATAGGGAATTGCTGTTCATTTGCGAGATCAATGGCACATTGCGGCACGGCCATGGTGTCTGCGCCAACCTCTATACAGAGTCCAGCTGCATTGCATTCAATTAACTGTCTTAAGTAGGATAGAAATGTGTCATCGCAATCTTTCCACCCTAAACCGGTAGTCAGAATCAGTTCATTTCCATTTAACAAATGGCTGATTTGAGTGACTTCCATGCAGTGGACCCACTTCACTTGACGCTTTATCCCACTGCTACCTGCAATTATATCCGTCAGATTAAAATGCTTGCGTGTTAGAATTTCCTCGATTGTAATCGACGTATTCATCCATACACATCCTTTTATAAAACTGCTTTAAAATCTATTATAAACGGACAACCCCTAAATCTCCAGACACTTGTTAGAAAATCTAACGTCAAAATTCTACAAAAAAATCGAACAGGAACAAGAAAAAAGACCCATTCGTGAGGAATAGGCCCGGTTCATAACTATTTCAATGCAATTTTTTTACTAGCAATGTAGAGAAGTATTTCCTTCCTTCCGGGGTTTTGATGTTCAATTGCTTCCATTCCTGCTTCGTTCCTTCAATCAGTTCAAAATCGAGAAAAGCTCCACTTAAACTTTCGGAAACCCGGGTGATTCGATATCCTCTTTCAAGTAAAAAATCGATTTGTTCCCTTTCTAAGCGATACTCTTGATATTCGGACATTTCCATTCCCCCTTTTCATACGTTCTCTTTGCCGGTTGAAGCCGGAAAAACCATCTCTTCCTCAAGTTCTGGACTTTTTCCAATCTTCCAATCCCTGCCAACGGAAATTCCTAAATATTTCTCATCGCTGGGATCAATGATTTCAGCTTGTTCATATTGCTTGAACCACCAATACTTAGCTAATAAATAATAACTTGCACCGCCGAGAAGAAAGCCAATAATAAACGAGTAATTTGAAAAAATCGTGGCACCGATTCCGCCAATCACCCAAGAAATGATTCCTGCCCAATTCACTCCATTCAAATATTTATACTGGCCTTCACTCTCATAGAGGTCTCGTACATTCACCCTCCGTTTTCGGAGGAAATAGTAATCCGCTATCAGGATGCCGACAATGGATGCCAGGATTCCGCCTATTATTAATAGAACTTCTATTATGATGCCGAACAGGCTCCATGGCTGAACTACTATCCCAATAACCCCCGCCACAACGACTCCCGTCCAAAATGGCAATTTAGGACCCAGGATATTGGAGAAAATGGTAGCTGCGGGAATGACATTAGCCGTAGTATTCGTCGACCATTGAGCGAATACGATCATGATTAAAAGGACGCCGAGAGCAATTCCACTTGCTGATCCCTGTATAGCAACTACGGGATCATAATTGGAAACAGCCATATAGGAAACCGCACCGATAATGACCATGAACGTCTGAGTGATGGGATAGGTGATAATATTCCCAATTATCTGCCCCTTATTGCGCTTGAACCAATTTTTTTCATTTTTTGGTGCTTTTATATAGCGAGAGAGGGTCGGCATATCTGCAGTCAATGTGCCCCAAAATCCCATATTTGCCATAATGACGACCATGAAAGCCGTAGCGGCAGCCCCGCCAGTGACTGGACTTTCAATCCAGGACCATACATCTCTTCCTTGGGCCACAGCTTTATCGGAAAGGGTAAAATACATCCAGCCAGAAATTAAAATGATAACAGGCGCTGCCAAGTCGGCAAAACGTTCTATCGATTTTATTCCCATTGCCGTGTTGACCAATTGTAAAACGGCAAAAATGAGGAAGCAGGTAAACCAATTATCAAAATCAAAAAGGGTTGTAAAGATAGCATTCATTGCAGTAGCTCCAAAGTAAGTGTTAAGACCAAACCAGCATGAAGCTACAAACCCCCGTACAACCGAAGGGATATGGGTTCCTATCGTACCGAACGGCGCCCTCATATAGACTGGGAATGATATTCCATGTTCAACACCAATATCCCCTGTCATTGTCATCAAAAATCCGAGAACCACACAGGCAATGACCGTTGCAAGAACGACCCAGCCTAAGGATAAACTTTGAACACCATTCCCGCCAATCGCGAAGGCAGCCAATACTACAGCCATGCCCACCCAAATGAAACCAAATCCGGCTGCACTTATGTTTTTCTCACTATGAGGTATAGGCAGCAAATCGGGAGACTTTAAATAATCTTTCTTCTCACTCATATAAAATCCCCCTATATTAATTTGCAAGATTCCTTACCGAAGTTAGACTGAAAGCTTTTTCCCTGTATCCTGCTTCAGCGCCGCATTATATTTTGCCCGTTTCAAGAATTGCCCTTTTCCAGCTTCGCCTACAAATTGTTTGTCTTTAATGACGAATTGACCTCTGGATAGGACGGAAACCGGTTCACCTGTAATTTGCATACCTTCAAACGCATTATAATCCACAGCCATGTGATGAGTATCTGCAGAAATGCTCCTTTCAACTTCCGGGTCAAAAATGACAATATCAGCATCCGAGCCTACTGCAATCGTCCCTTTCTTAGGGAATAATCCAAATAGTTTGGCAGCACGCGTAGAGGTCATGTCGACGAATTGATTCAAGGTAATGCGCTCTTTCATGACCCCTTCAGAAAAGAGGATACTCATGCGGTCCTCAATCGTTGGGCCGCCGTTTGGTATTTTCGTGAAATCTTCACGTCCAAGGTCCTTCTGACCCTTAAAATCAAAAGAGCATTGATCTGAGCCGATCGTTTGCAATTGTCCCATTTTTAAAGCATTCCATAGCACTTCCTGGTTTTTCTTCTCCCTTAATGGCGGGGACCATACATACTTAGATCCTTCGAAATGGGGCTTTTCAAGATAAGACTGGTCAAGGACCAAATATTGCGGACAGGTCTCCCCCCAAATATCCACCCCTTTATTTCTTGCCTCGATAATCTTTTCAACTGCATCTTCACAGGTGACATGAACGACATAGAGCTGACCGTTTGCCATTTCCGTCAGTTTAGCTGCCCTTCCGGTTGCTTCACCTTCAAGCTCCGGCGGTCTTGTTAACGCATGGTAAATTGGATCGGTGTTACCTTCAGCAAGCGCCTTCTTTGTAAGATAATCGATGACATCACCATTTTCGGCGTGAACCATGACTAGTGCCCCAAGTTCCTTTGCTTGCAACAAAGTGCGGTATAGTGTGGCATCATCTGCTTGAAAAACATTCTTGTAGGCCATGAACACTTTAAAGGAGGAAATCCCTTCATTATCGATGATACTTGGCAACTCAGCCAATACATCATCATTAATCTCACTGATCATTAAATGAAAACCATAATCTATGGCGGCCTTTTCGTTTGCCTTTTCATGCCATGTTTCAATCGCTTTCTTTAACGGCACCCCTTTTTCGGTCAAACAAAAGTCGATGATCGTTGTCGTTCCTCCATATGCAGCGGCAATCGTACCTGTTTCATAATCATCCTTTGTGGTTGTCCCACCAAACGGCATATCGAGATGGGTATGTGGGTCAATGCCCCCCGGAAAAATATAAGCTCCTTTTGCATCAATGATTTCAGCCCCCTCAGCAGGCAGGTCCTTGCCAATCATTGCAATCTTCTCATTTTCAATTAATATATCTGCTTGATACGTATCTGCAGCCGTTGCAATCGTTCCATTTTTAATGATTTTCTTCAAATTCGATCCCTCCATCATTTTACGAAATCAACACTTTCACTGCCGATGCCCCCAAGTAATGATTGGCGTTCATTCCACGTCATTGGCGGTAATTCATTTGTCAATTCAATCATATCGATTGCCCCATCGACAGGACATACGATCGAGCAAAGATTACATCCTACGCAATCTTCTTCGCGCACCCTCAAGTAGGAGCTGCCTGATGTGTCCTTTAACATATCTATACATTGATGAGAAGTATCTTCACAGGCAATATGGCATTTGTTGCAGTTAATGCACACATCATTATTAATGCGCGCAACTACCTTATAATTAAGATCTAAATTCCCCCAATCGGAATAGCGCGGTACAGACTTACCGACAATATCCATCACAGACGATATCCCTTTTTCATCAAGGTAATTGGACAGGCCATCAATCATGTCCTCCACTATCCTAAAACCGTGATGCATGGCAGCCGTACAAATTTGCACTCCGGTTGAACCCATCAGTAAAAATTCCACTGTATCCTGCCAATTTGAAATGCCGCCTATTCCTGAGATGGGAACATTAATCATTGGATTCCTTGCACACTCTGCCACCATGTTCAATGCGATTGGCTTCACAGCAGGACCACAATACCCTCCATGAGCCCCCTTGCCGCCTACATGGGGAATCGTATTCCATGAATGAATATCCACTCCCGCTAAGCTGTTAATCGTATTGATCATGCTTATTGCATCCGCACCGCCGCGCACCGCCGCTTCAGCCGTAACCGTAATGTCGGTTATATTCGGTGTAAGCTTGACGATGACAGGTTTGGATGCGGCTTCCTTCGCCCAATATGTTTGCTTTTCCACCAGTTCGGGAACCTGTCCCGAAGCAGCTCCCATCCCACGCTCTGCCATACCGTGCGGGCAGCCAAAGTTCAACTCGTAACCATCGACACCTACATCTTCTATACGCTTGATGATTTCATGCCACTTGTCCTGTTGTGGCTCCACCATAACTGAAGCAATGATTGCATGATCAGGGAACCTCTTCTTCGTTTCACATATTTCTTTCAAATTCACTTCAAGCGGCCTATCCGTAATTAATTCTATATTGTTGAACCCGGCGACTCTTTGTCCATTAAAACTGACAGCTGCAAAACGTGATGAAACATTCAGGATGGGATCACCCAGTGTCTTCCAAACAGCTCCTCCCCAGCCAGCTTCAAATGCCCGCTGTACTTGATAACCCGAATTAGTAGGTGGTGCTGAAGCAAGCCAAAAAGGATTGGGAGATTTAATACCTGCAAGATCAATTGATAAATCAGCCATGATAAGCCTCCTAATTTTCATTATTATTAAGCAATATCCACCGCTTCACCCATTAAAACCGAGTCAATTTCATAGGCTGTCTTCTTCCCTTGCTGGGCAGCTGAAACAACCATTGCCTCACCTTGGCCTTTTTCGAAAATCACGTCACCGCACGCAAAAACCTTTTCATTCGATGTTCTGTAGGAATCACCCTCCAATGTTACGACTCCACCATCATGTTGAATGCCAAACTGTTCAATCAATCCTACATACCTCGATTGGCCTATAGCGCGAATGACTCCATCGACCGGTATGACGAACTCCGATCCGGAAATTGTGACTGGACGGCGCCGGCCATCTTCCCCAGCCTCGCTAAGCATCATTTTCACACACTCGATGCCCGTTACCTGACCGCTTTCATCCGACAGGATTCTGGAAGGATTAGTCAGCCAGTGAAACCCGACACCCTCTTGTTTTGCAAACTCATATTCAAAATCATAAGCTGTCATTTCCTTTTGGGTACGACGATATATAATGCTCACTTGTTCGGCACCTAGGCGTACAGAACAGGTCGCGGCATCGATCGCCGTATTTCCAGCCCCAATTACCGCCATCTTCTTCCCAATGAATTTATCAGTGATGCCCTCCGTTTTCGTTGCCTTGACGAAATCGATTGCATCATAAACTTCAGCCAAATCTTCTCCTTCTATTCCAAGCTTCGGAACAGCGGACATGCCAATAGCTAAAATGACCGCATCATAGTCGGCAGTCAGCTGATTTACGGAAACATCAACCCCGACCTGTGTATTCGTTTTAATTTCAACATCCAGACTCTTTACTTGTTCGACCTCCCAATAAGAAATGCTCTGAGGCAAACGGAACGATACAATTCCGTAAGTATTTAATCCGCCTGGATTTTTTTCAGCTTCGAAAATGGTTACACTGTAGCCAAGCAAGGCTAATTCTCTTGCTGCAGATAAGCCCGCTGGACCGCTTCCTACAATGGCAACTTTTTTGCCATTCTTCTTCCCGGTCTTAAAAAGGGCTTGTTTATTTTGGATGGCCCAATCTGTGGAATAACGCTGGAGATCGCCAATCATGATTGGCTTTGTAGAATGGTTCAGGACACATGCCCCCTCACATAACTCTTCAGTCGGACATACCCGCGCGCAGCTGGCACCGACGGGATTGGCCGTCATAATCGTCTTGGCCGACCCTTTAAAATTACCTGAAGCTATCTTCTTGATAAAACTCGGAATATCTATCCCTGTCGGACAGGCTTGGATACATGGGGCGTCATAGCAGTATAAACATCGATTCGATTCTTCCAAAGCTTCCCTTGGGGACAGCCCCCTCTCCGCTTCCTGAAAGTTAATCTCTAGGCCACCTTTTAACGGGCTCGTCATACTCATCTACTATTCTCCTTCCAAAAATTTATTTTTTCGAAAAATAAAAAGGGAGGAATTGCATGCATTTCTCTAATAATACAATCCTCACATTTAAAGGATTGAAACTACTAATCTTAAAAACTCAAATCCTGATGATTGATCTGAGAAATGAGTTATTCTTTATTTTATAATGTTAAAAAGTAAGTTACATTATACAAAGTGTAAAGTATTGCCAGCTGTCAGATATGCAATCTGTAATATCCATGGTATATTTCCTAACAACAAATGATAAACATCGTCATTTTTCTACATTCAAACTTAATATTCATCATACTTTCTGATATTCTTTGAGGATTTGTTCAGAAAACCTATTTATCAACACTTTGTCCACATAAAAAAGCCCAGAAACTTTATTCAAGTTTTCCTGGGCTTATTATTTTTATCCACAACTTATGCACATAACATATTGCTTTATTCTCTTTATTTTTGCGGAACAAAAGCATTACAACCAAAGTTATCCACAAGATTAAATTTATTCCCCTACTTATCAACAAGCTGTTAACAACTTATCAACAGGAAGGTTCATTCTGGATGAATAACGTAACGATTATATTTTTCATAATCCGTTTTCTTGCACTCAAGCTTAATTCGATATCCGTTTTCCTCATATTCAGTTTCCGTTATATGACCATTTTCATTGAAATAAGAAACCAGCTGTCCTTGATCAAATGGAATCAGCATTTCACAATGAGTATAGTCGACAAAAATATGTCCGCGAATTTGATTGATCAATTCCTCAATGCCGACTTTGTTTTTTGCGGACATATATACAGATCCACGATTCACCTGCGGAATTTCCAAATCGGTAAGGTCCGCTTTATTATAGGCAAAAACCGTTGGAATCCCTTTAATGCCTATCTCTTCTAAAGTCTTATCAGTTATCTCTATTTGCTGTTCATGATTAGGGTTGGAAAAATCGACAACATGGATCAACAGATCCGCTTCTACCACTTCTTCTAATGTGGATCGGAATGCTTTCACAAGGTGATGGGGCAATTTAGACACAAAGCCCACCGTGTCCGTCAATAAGAATTCCTTTTTATCCGGAAGCGGAATGTTTCGAACGGATGTCTCTAGGGTAGCGAACAGCATATCCTTTTCCAAAACCTGCTTCTCGGCTGTTGGATGGAACATCCCAATCAGGGCATTCATGATCGAAGATTTCCCTGCATTGGTATACCCTACTAAGGATACAACAGGGATGGAATTCTTTTTCCGCTGTTTTCTCTGCGTTTGCCGGTGCGCAACAAGCTCTTCCAATTCTTTATTCAAAACACTTATATTTTCCTCGATTCTCCTACGGTCAAGCTCTAACTGCTTTTCACCTGCCCCTTTGTTTGTGCCGACTCCACCACTTTGACGCCCTAATGACTCCCTTAAACCAACAAGGCGTGGGAGCATGTACTGAAGCTTTGCCACTTCTACCTGAAGCTGTGCTTCCTTCGTTTTCGCCCGGTGCGCGAAGATGTCAAGAATCAAGATTGTCCGATCGATCACCTTGCAATCCATGTCCCTCTCCAGGTTCCGAAGTTGCGAAGGTGAGAGCTGATCATTAAAAATGACGACGTTAGCTTCCTTATACTCAACGAGACTTTTTACTTCCTCAATCTTCCCGGTACCGATAAAATGTGATGAGTTCACCCGATGCAAATTTTGTGTGATGGCCCCTGCAACCTCTACCTCACACGCTTCCGTTAAATTGGCCAATTCTTCCATTGAATACTCAAAATCCTTTTGACCGTTGAGATTAACTCCAACCAAGATTGCCCTCTGCTGTAATTCCATCCTTTCAAATCCCTTCCTACATACCGTACTCCCAATAACCTTACACATAGCCATACCTATCATACTGCACTAAAAGTCAGCCACATTGTAGCATACTAACCATCACTTGCATAACGATTGCTTAGCCAAGCAAAATGTTCTTATTAGAATTCCTTTTACTAATAAATAAATTCAACTATAAATAACAGGACTAAATATGACCTATCATGCTATATATCCTATTGATATTATTACTTTGGTTGACTAACATGATTTCCCTTGGAACACCGTTAACACTTTCCCTGTTCAAATCTATTTACGTTTCCAAAGGAATATGGATGCATATTTTCCAAGTTTCACATGAAACAATCGGAAAGTGCATAACAAAGGCTCCCCAGCACCTTAAAATGCACCAGGGAGCCCATATTCTTTTATTCTTTTATTCTTTTATTCTCAGTAATCTTAGGCTGTTCAATGTAACTAATAATGTTGCACCCATATCGGCAAAAATCGCCATCCAAAGTGTTAACCAGCCCGGCGCTATCAATAATAAGGCCAGGATTTTAATCACCAACGAAAACGTGATGTTCTGCTTAATGATTTTTAAAGTTTTGCGACTTAAGCGGATTGTATAAGGCAGCTTCGATAAGTCATCACCCATTAAGGCAATGTCTGCTGTTTCAAGGGCCGTATCAGTACCTGCCCCGCCCATCGCAATCCCTACCGTGGAAGCTGCCAAGGCAGGCGCATCATTGACACCATCGCCCACCATGGCCACTCGATCATATTTTTGTTTCCATTGTTTGATGATGGTCAGTTTATCTTGTGGCAATAGCTCCGCCTCAATCTCCTGAACCCCAGCTGCAGCTCCAATTACTTTTGCTGTTCCGATATTATCCCCGGTCAGCATTATCGTTTTTTCAATGCCCAATGCATGCAGTTTCCGAATTGCTTCCTTACTGCTTTCCCTTATTTCATCAGCCACCGCAATGAGTGCCAGGAGCTTCATTTGATCGCCTAGCACCATCACTGTTTTCCCTGCATTTTGAAAGCCGCTGATCAGTTTTAGGACATCATTAGGGAAAACTATACCTGCCACTTCTTCAAGAAGATGGGGTTTACCAATGTAATAGATTTCTTGATTAATTTTCCCTTTTATACCTTTACCGGTGATTGCTGTAAAATCCTCGACCAATAAAGAATGATAGTCCACGTCATGGTTTTCCGCCTTTTGAAGAATGGCCGTGGCAAGGGGGTGCTGTGATCTGCTTTCTAAAGCGGCAGCGATCGCTAGCACGTCCTGTTCATTCAACACATCAGACAATACTGTGAAATCAGTCACTTCAGGTACACCCTTTGTTAAAGTACCCGTTTTATCAAACGCAATCGCCTTTAAGGCTCCTGCTTCCTCCAAATGGACCCCGCCTTTAATCAGCACACCATGTTTAGCAGCATTTCCTATTGCTGTCACAATGGCGATGGGCGTTGAAATGACCAAAGCACATGGACAACCGACAACCAGTACAGCCAATCCCCGGTAAATCCATTCACTCCAATCTCCATTGTTCACAAGCGGGGGTAACACGGCAATGACCAAGGCAATGAGCATAATAGCCGGCGTATAAAATTTTGCGAACTTATCCACGAAAGCTTGGGAAGGGGCCTTTTCTGCCTGTGCTTCTTCAACAAGGTGGATGATTTTTGCAATCGTCGTATCCTCGACCCGCTTCGTGACCTCCACTTCGAGCAGCCCTTCCCCATTTAAGGTTCCAGCAAATACTTCACCCTCAACCGTTTTGAAAACCGGCTCGGATTCCCCTGTAATGGCTGCTTGATTAAGTGTCGAGGCCCCTTTCATGATCCTGCCATCCATGGCAATCTTTTGGCCGGGTTTAACGATCATGATATCGCCCACTTCAATCTCACCAACAGCAACCATCATTTCGTGATGCCCTCTTAGGATCAAGGCTTCTTTAGGTGCGATATTCATTAAGGATTCTATGGAATTACGTGCTTTATCCATTGAATATTTTTCCAGCGCTTCACTTATTGCAAATAGAATGACGACAGTTGCCCCCTCGCCCCATTCACCCAGCACGGCCGCTCCGATGATGGCAACCGTCATAAGGGTGTGCATATCAAAACGAAGTCTGGCAAGATTTTTCAACCCATTGAAAAATAATGAATATCCTCCAACTATGATTGCAGCCGCATAACCGATTATCGGTATGGTGCCTCCATCAACATATTGCTTATCCAATATCCAACTGATTAGCAGAAGGATAACCGAGAACACCACTTTAATATTTTCTTTTTGCTTCCAAATTGGTTCCCTTTGCGTCACCTGTTCCTGTTCATCCCGGATTCTCAGGTTATCAAATGCCCCCGCCTTTTCAATCTCTTCAATTGTCGCGCTTCCCTGTATAGAAATTTTTGAAGCACCAAAGTTAATTTTGGCTTCCTTCACACCCTCCAGATCACGGACATTGTTTTCAAATTTAGCAGCACAATTCGTGCAGGATAGACCCTGAATACGATACGTTTTTAATGGGGACTCAGCCATCGACCTTTACCTCCTGCTGATGTTCTAATGCAATGAGAATCAATTGCTTTATATGGTGATCATCCAAAGAATAAAAAGCTAACTTTCCTTCTTTTCGGTATTTTACGATTGCATGTTTATAAAGTGTACGAAGATGATGTGACGTTGTCGCCATCGAAGCACCAATGATATTGGCCAGATCGCACACACACAATTCCTCGTCCGTACAGAGCGCATAAGCTATCTTCGCCCTATTTTCATCACCTATCACTTTAAACAGCTTCGACATGCTGGATATATTCACCTGGCTCATCTCTTCTTGTATGCGATTAACCTTCATTTCATCATGCAGGTGGACATCACATACATCTTTCAGTTCCGTCATCTTCTCACACCCTCATTCAAATCTGCGTTTGATTATAATATAACATAATTCCCCGAATATTCAAATCCATATTGGAATGTTTAAGAATCTTTCCCCTTCCTCCAAACGGCATAGTGAAAGTACCCTATATGTCTTTATATGTGGGTATCACTTTTTTGTTTCACATCCACGATTTTTCTCGCCCCCCTAGAATGTTGCTGAACAAAAAAAGACAGGCCCCAGAATATCCGCCTGTCCTCTTTCCAGGAACCCATCCATCCTTCTCGAATCGCGTGAACCGAAACTTTTATCTGCCAGTGAAAAAAAAGAAGTCCTTCACGCCCCTTCAATCCAATGATTTCAGTAATTCCCTATCCGTACCTTGATAAGTATAATATATTTAATTTAGTATTTTCTTGAAGAACTATGATATACTTAGTCAAACCTTTTTAAGCGTTTTACTTTACTTGTACCATTTACCCTGCTCATCGTTGAGCAGGGTTTTTTGTTATGTATTTTCACAAAACAAAAAAGACAGACCCTATAACTAGGATCTGTCTTTATTCGTTTTTGAAATTATGCTTTTTGAACGTTAGAAGCTTGAGGTCCACGTTGACCTTGTTCTACTTCAAAAGTAACTTCTTGGCCTTCGTCTAAAGATTTGAAACCTTCGCTTTGGATAGCTGAGAAATGTACGAATACGTCGTCTCCGTTTTCGCGTTCGATGAATCCAAAACCTTTTTCTGCGTTAAACCATTTCACTTTACCTTGTTCCATTGTTGTTGCCTCCTAGTGCATTTAAGCACATTGTATTACTATCCTTGCTCTAAGTCATCATCGAAAACGAAAAGTAGTACTTTTAGTATCCTTAGTACCGAACAAAAATAATTAAGACTAAGCATAACATTAAATGGCAGCGATTGCAAATAGTTTGGGCAAACTTTTTTCAAGCAATTTTTAATACTCTTTAAATTCATCAAATAAGCATGAATGGACTCTATGTGTTATAGCTTACTGGCCCAGATGACATCTCACATGCATTTCCACAAACAAAAACATCCCGTAAACAAAGCTTACGGGATGTAAAAAATTATTTTTTCGTAATAAACTTTTCTACCATCTCTTCTAATATGGCCGCTTCGTTTGCTAACTCTTCGTTTTGCTCTTTCAATCCAGTCATTATGGAGCTTTGTTGAATGGCAGCCGCAGAGATTTGCTCCGTTGTTGCGACTCCCTCTTCTGAAATCGCTGCTATTTCCTGAATGGATGCTAGGCTTTCATCCGAGGACTCGTTGATTTTTTTCGAATGGGTCGCTAATTGTTCTGTGCCTTCCAACAATTTCTCTACGGATTCGAATATCTTATTGAAAATCTCGCCATTGTTTTCCACTAAGGAAACACCATTTAATATATCCTGGAAACTTCCATCGTTATTTTGGATGACTTTGGCTGTTTGTTCATTAATCCGCATGATCGATTCTGAAATGATATCAATGGATTCATCTGTTTGCACAGCCAATTTTTGCACCTCTTGAGCGACTACAGCAAAACCTCTGCCGGCCTCCCCCGCCCGTGCCGCTTCTATGGAAGCATTAAGGGATAGCAGGTTCGTTTGAGAAGCAATGACCCTTATTAAACCTATCACTTCATTTATCTTCACTACATCCTCTTCCAGGCTCACCAAATTGACTTTATTCGCTTGGCCATTTTCCAAGATTTTATCCATCTGGCTCGTTACATCCTGCACTTGTTTACTTCCTTGTTCTGCAAGTGTATTCGCATGCATGGTAAATTCATTCATTTTATTCGTTTGCTCGCTCATTAAACGGATTGTATCCGTTAAGTCACTGATCATATTGGAAATTCGGTCAATATGATGGGCACGTTCTTCTGAAGCTTTTGCCTCTTCCGTTGTCCCCGTTACTATCTGGCCATAGGATTCCACCATCTCTTCAAAGGATTGGTGAATGGACACTGTCGTTTGATTCATCTTTTGAGCATGTTCACGGACATTCTGAATTATATGGGACAAACTTAATCTCATTTCTTCGAATCCATATGACAGATCGCCAATCTCATCCTGTCTGCCAATGGGAATCGATTTACTTAAGTCTCCTTCTGCCATTTCATTCGTGTAACCAACAAGCTCATTGACGGGTCCCGAGATCTTTTTACCGATGACAACGGCGCATAGCACGCCTAATATAATGGCACTTGCAAGAAATAAGATATTATAGAATATCATTGTGCTTTTCAATTCATCAATGAATTTTGCATCCATATCGATTCCGACAATCGCGTCCGTTCCCTTGATTGGCGTAAAGTATGACTTGTGTGTACCCCATTTATCTTTATATATTTTACTTAATACGCCTTGGTTTCCATTTATCGATTTTGCCTGTTCCGGCGTGAAAGGGGATTCCACCATGAAGTCCTCGCTGCCGTTCAGGGCTACAATCATTTCGGCATCATTCTCCCGCTTCAGTACATAAACATATTCAATGCCCTTTTTATCTTCAACAAAGGCATCTAATTTCCGCTTAATCTCTTCTCCCCGCACCGAAGCATTGTTTATCACAGTGGGATTGAGGCTTGCTGCTAAGCTGTGGGCATTTTCAGAAAGACGCTCATCGAATTGCGGAAGGACATTCTCATTGATCATTTTATTAGTAATATAAGAAAAGCAAAGGCCCATGACCCCTGCGAAAAGTACGAATGGAATAATATAAAACAAGAATAGTTTTGCCAGCAAAGATTTTTTAGGATTTAGCTTTGAAAATTTCATTTCCGTGCCCCCCTTAGATTAAAACCAGGTGTTTTATATTCAAATATGATATTAAGTCCAAATGAAGCAATTGGAGATTTTTATTCAAATCCTCACTTCTATAAAAGATGATTGCCATGCTCCGGTCATTTTGGAAAGGAAGCTGTCTATATTCCAATACATGTTCGAATTCATGACGAAGTCCATCATGATCAATACATGAAACATCCTCCAGATTTATTTCCAGTGGAACCTCTGCAAAGAAAAAGCTATATATATGATCGTCCATCTCTTCCAATATCCGATTCCAATCGGGTTTCGTTCCTGAAAAATAGTGCTCATACAGATTCATTCCATAGGCATGGTAACCTAGATCCGTTGTACCCGCCCCAGCAAAACGCAGGGGATTGATTTCGATGGGTATCACCCGGTCTCCCTTTTTGCGAATTTCAAAGTGTATAGGATAATTCCTAAGTGGAAGGACCGTTTGGGTATTCTTCATGAACTTTAGTGCATCATGATAGATTTCATTGATGGCCAACTTCGAAGTATAATAAATTCGATCGGAAGTATCGTAATCATCCTTGAATAATCGTTTGAAGACATTCAAAATGACCGGTTCACCATCTTGATTGTAATAACCATCAATGGCATACTCTTCACCCTGAATCCACTCTTCTATTAAAACGGTCTGGGAATCGACCACTTCTGAATCATATAATCCACCCGAATGAAGTAAATCCGCTTTAAGCTGGTTCACGGCTATTTCCCAATCCTGCTCATTCTTGACTTTGTGCACCCCTACACTTGAATAGCCAATATTGGGTTTGATAACCACTGGATACGGTATTTGATTTTTATCCAGGTCACTTATTATGGATAAATCGATATCTTGGAAATAGAAATCAGGATATAAAGATTTCGTCAAATTTCGTACCTGACTCTTATCCTTCAATAACTTTGACCAAATGTATTCATTGCTATTTGGTTGAAAATGACCTAATACTGTTATGCCATTTTCAGAGTTTGTAAGAATTCTTTTTTCCTTTTCCATGGAATTGAAAAATTCTGTATCTTTTTGAATGTTTAGCTTTTCCGATGTTAAAGTGTCTCCCCATTGCCCTTGTTCCAGTACTGGAATTTGCTGTTTCTCTAACACCTTTAGAAGAATTGGCGACACAATGGACTCATTCAAAATAATCATTCTTTTCACCTAACTTATCTGTTTTTTGTATCTCCATATTTAATCGGTTAAAAGCGGTAAGTATTTAGCTTATGTAGGTATTTATTATTAAAAATGCATTAAAAATCAATATATCTTTTTACCTATCCCATCAGATCTAGCCTTGAGGTCCTTACACATACCATCGAATATTTAATTTTCTTGAATCTTCATTAAAAAAGGCCGACACTATTTTAAGTGTCCGCCATATTTTTTCAAATTTATCATTCAGAAAAAGTTCACCAGTAATTTCGTGGAATAACTAAGACTAAATAGAAAAATACTTAGGAGTTCATATTCAATTCATAACTTTTTTATATACTTGCCCTATGAAGATCAAGAAAGGATGTATTAACATATGTCAGAAGAGAAAAAACAAAAAGGATGGCGCCAGTTCATTCGGTTAGTTCATCAAACGAAGCCTTCTAAACTAATGATAGGGATTGCATTAGCATTAAGCCTAGGTACAACAGGTGTAGGTTTATTAGTCCCTTTATTCACAAAAAATCTAATTAATGATTTTTCAATCAGTTCACTAAGCACTGAAAGGATCACACTTCTCGTTCTTGCCATCATTGTTCAAGCATTGGCCAGTGGATTTTCCATCTATTTATTAAATCGAATCGGTCAATCTGTAGTGGCGGGTATCCGCGATCAACTATGGAAAAAATTACTCGTATTACCCGTGAGTTATTTTGATGAGCATCCATCGGGTGAAACGGTCAGTCGCATGACAAATGATACAACTGTAGTGAAGGGATTAATCTCTGAACACCTCTCTAATTTCGTTACAGGCATTATTTCCATCGTTGGCTCCATGATCGTGTTATTTGTACTGGATTGGAAAATGACATTGTTGATGTTCATTGCCATCCCACTCTCTGTTTTGATATTAATGCCACTAGGGAAAAAAATGCATAAAATTTCAAAAGGGATGCAGGATGAGACAGCAAGCTTCACCTCAGTCCTTCAGCAGGTGCTAACGGAAATCCGTCTTGTTAAAGCATCGAATGCAGAAGCCTTGGAATATCAAAATGGAAAAAAAGGAATCAACAAATTATTTCAATTTGGATTAAAAGAAGCAAAAATCCAAGCTTTGATTGCGCCGCTAATGAGTTTTGTCATGATGGCCTTACTCGTACTGATTTTAGGTTATGGGGGAATGCGTGTCTCTTCAGGAGCCCTGACAGCTGGAGCTTTAGTTGCATTCATTATGTATCTTTTCCAAATAATCATGCCAATGGCTCAATTAGCCAGCTTCTTTACGCAATTCCAAAAGGCTACGGGTGCAACAGAGCGCATCATTTCCATTTTGGATTCAGCAGAAGAAGAAGACGCGAAGCAGCCAGTTCAAAATATAAGTCAATCAATCAGCGTGGATCACCTGAACTATAGTTACAATAATGGAGAACAGGTACTTAAAGATATAAGCTTTAACGTTGAAGCTGGTAAGGTCACTGCAATTGTCGGACCAAGCGGCAGCGGAAAAACGACACTTTTCTCTTTATTCGAGCGTTTCTACAAACCACAGCAAGGCTCCATTTCCATAGGAGGGAAGTCCATAAATGATTTCACGCTCCTTTCATGGAGAAGCCAGATTGGTTATGTTTCACAAGAAAGTCCAATTGTATCAGGCACAATTCGAGATAATATTTGTTATGGAATGTATCGGGATATAACGGATGAGGAATTAAATCAAGTCGCTAAAATGGCGTATGCAGATCAGTTTATTTCCGAGCTTCCCAACGGATTTGATACAGAGGTTGGTGAAAGGGGCATGAAATTATCAGGCGGTCAAAGGCAAAGAATTGCAATCGCTCGTGCATTTTTAAGAAACCCTAAAATATTAATGCTTGATGAAGCCACCTCCAGCCTAGACAGCAAATCGGAAAATGTCGTTCAACAGGCATTGAATGATTTAATGAAAGGCCGAACAACAATAGTTATCGCCCACCGCCTATCGACCGTTATCGGTTCAGATCAAATCATCTTCCTGGAAAAAGGGAGAATAACAGGTAGCGGTACACATAAAGAGCTGTATAATACGCATTCATTATATCGCGAATTTGCCCAACAGCAGTTGCACAAACTTGAACTGGCCTAATTCACCGAAAGGAAGGAAGAAGGATGACAAAGATATTAATAGTCGATGATGATGCACATATTCGCGAGCTTATAAACCTGTTGTTAAGAAAAGAAGGATTTGATTTATATGAAGCCTCGGATGGACTGCAAGCATTGAAAGTAATGGAGAAAGTGAAAATAGATTTGGCAGTCATCGACATTATGATGCCTAACATGGATGGATGGCAATTATGCAAAGAGTTAAGGGAATTTAGTGATATCCCCATTTTAATGCTGACTGCAAAAGGGGAAACAACACAAAAAGTAAAAGGATTCGGTCTTGGGGCAGATGATTATCTTGTAAAGCCATTTGAACCGATCGAATTGGTTCTTAGAATAAGAGCATTATTAAAACGGTATAAAATCACTATTTCACAAACATTAAATATCGGCGAATTAAAGATGAATCGCAACACGCATGAAATGTCATTCAAAGACCAGGAATATACAATTCCATTAAAAGAATTCGAATTGTTGTTTAAATTAGCAAGCTATCCTGGAAAAACTTTTTCCAGGGATGATCTTATTGAAGACATTTGGGGCTATGATTATGAAGGTGATGAACGAACTGTCGATGTTCATATTAAAAGAGTGAGAGAACGGTTTCCGGAATCGGAATTCCCCTTCCGGATTAAAACGAGTTGGGGATTGGGCTACCGTTTGGAGATAACGAGATGAGAAGCGATCGATTTTTCAAACAAACACTTGGCATACTGTTTTTTCTTACGTTTATTTCAATTTGCTTTTCGGCCGGTTACTATATCATTCAGCTATTGCCATTAAGGTTACCCGATTATGTTCGGTTTCTGGCCACTATCATGACAAGCATCGCAATCATGATATCCATCGGTTATCTTATCCGCGCTATCCATCACAATAAACGGGTAAATATTTACCTCGAGATCATAGATGCCTTAAGGAAAATAGCAAATGGCGATTATAATGTACAATTGGATTTTAAAATGGAAAAGAAAAACGAAATGACCGATATCATTAACCACTTCAATCACATGGCCAAGCAATTGAAGCAAATGGAAGAAATGCGGCAGGAATTCATCTCTAACGTTTCACACGAAATACAGTCGCCCCTAACCTCCATTGTAGGTTTTGCCCAAGCTCTTCAATTTAATAAGCTGACAACCGAAGAACGAAATCATTATCTTCATATAATAGAGACAGAGAGCAGGAGATTATCTAAATTAAGTGATAACCTTCTAAAGCTTACATCCCTTGAATCCGAGCATCATCCTTTTGAAAGGACAGATTTCCGGCTGGATCAGCAAATACGAACCATTATTTTGGCTTGTGAACCTACGTGGTTGGAAAAGGAACTCGAATTGGATATAGCTTTAGAAAAGATTCGAATTTTTGCAGACCAGGATTTAATGAGCCAAGTATGGACAAATTTAATACACAATAGTATCAAATTCACCCGCCATCGTGGAAAAATCACGATTCGGTTAAAGCAGATTGATGACCTGGCATCCATAACGATATCCGACAATGGAATTGGCATATCCGAAACGGACCAGTTTCACATTTTCGAGCGATTCTATAAAGCCGACCTGGCAAGGGAACGTACAAAAAGCGGCAGCGGCTTAGGTCTGTCCATCGTGAAAAGAATTATAAAGATGCATGAAGGGACCATATCCGTGGAAAGTGAACTCGAAAAAGGAACGACCTTTACGATACTGCTGCCTGTTTCGTGAGGGTTTTGTGATTGTTAAAAACCTTTTTAATCATTAATGCTGCCTGCTATTTTTAAAAACACTGCCCGTTCGTTGATGATTATATTGTAATATCAACACTTCTACTAAAGATTGTTTGAAATTTCGGAGAAACTTCCTTAAAAGATCGAAATAGGAATTGGGTAATTTAAACATATTAATATTACTTATATTATAAACGTTGGGTACAAAAAGCGAATTTGATACCCAACGATTAACAAGCCGGAAAAATTGTTGTTGGCAATAAATATGGACATTCCGCTTAAATGAAATCGTTATAATACCTGTATTATCTTTGATTAAAATTTATGTTATTGTCAGGAAAATAACATACATCAAAAACAACAAAATAATATATCCATCAAAGAATTTAACTTTTCCACTTTGAAAATGGTTATTTTTTCTTACCTTTACAAATAAGAAAGTCAATATAGATAGAAAAAGTATTAAACCAGTTATGGTGGTAATTGGAGATACCATTACCTTAAAATAAGTTTCAGTAACCTTATCCGGGAAATGCATGATGATCCTCATTATTTCATTCACCAAAAAGTGAAAAAAGATAGCCGGGACGATACTCCCAGTATAGATGGATAATAGTGCAAGAGAAATACCCATTACAAATGCAAAAACAAAATTTCCTACCGTCATATGATAAATGCTAAAAATAAGAGCACTTAAAATTATGGCCGATTTTATGTTCATTCTCTGATATTGTTTTAATAATATACCCCTAAAAAGAATTTCTTCACTAATCGCCACTGAAAAGCCAATCATCATAATGCTGTAAAAACTTATGTTTTTACTACTCTCCATAAGTGTACCAACAATTTTTTCAGCAGTAAGCCATTCGCCCGTTAGTAGATAATGTTGGCTCCTCCCAAAAAACACAGTTAGCATATGAGCTATACTCCCCATTAAAATACCCAGAAGAATATATTTTATATGTACCTTATTAAGCCTAATGCTCGATAAGGTTATTTTTTTCTTTTTTAAGAAAAGAAAAAGAACATAGATAATAACCAGTTTACTTATAAAGAAAAATAATTGTTTGTTTATTTGCAAAAAAAGTTCTTGTAATGTAAGTTGGGCAAAAGGAAAAATAATCATAATTAGTATAGTTATGTATAATATAAAGCGATGTGTTTGCTTAATATCAGTATCCATTCTTACCCCTTTATTATACAATAATTTCAAAGAAGCCATATTAGAATAAGGGTTTATATTTGTGCTGTTTTCAACTTATTTTATTGCCATTTTTTATATTTAATGTAAGTTGCATTTCTTTGCTCTGTTTTTATCAAATTACCAGTTGGACTATATGTTTTTAGAGTTCCAGTCAATTTCCATGTTTCTTTGTATTGGTTCCATTTTTTCGTTGCCGAATATACCTTTTCTCCGCCACCAGAAATAACTAATTTACCAGCTATCTCCACCCTGAAGGTAAGGTTAAGACTCCAGTTTGTAGTATCAGTCACTTTTTTTGTGAAAGACACTTGATTGTTGTTTATCTGTGGCTGTTTTCCAAGTATACCGATTACCAGTAGCACACACAGGAGATATACCAATTCTATTATTCGTGATTTCTCCTGTTTTTTCATCTACAAGTATAGGTATTTCTTGACCTAAAAGTACATCAGAGCCTGATAGAGTTGTATATTCTGTCAGAAACTCACCTGATTGGCTTTCCTCTTTTAATTCAGTTGGAGAACTTGCAAAGGTTGATATGGGATTAAATCCAAACCAAAATACAGGAATTATTAATATAAAAAGGTATAATAACTTCTTCATCTCTTCACCCCACCTAATATTTTTTCCTTAGATACCCCTTATGAATTTTTGATTTAATATCTTAAGTAGTTTGGTTGTAATATTTGTTATCTCGATTTTATCAAAAAACAAAAGCACAAAGAGTTCCAAACTTGGAACTCCTTGTGCTTTTTTTGAACTTAAACTATATGGAGTCGCAACCGTAAAGGTAGGTTATTAAGGATGGAGCATATGCCTTTTTGCCTATGGAGAGCTTATAACCTCAGGACCACATCGTTTCACTTCTAATATGGAACAGAACCCCGAATAATGGACACTTTAATAGAGATTCAGCCCACCCTCCGATTTTTATTTATTTCCGCCAAAAAGTTGAACAGTCTGCCTTATCAAAAATATTATACTCGATCATTTTCTCAAGTAATGAGTAATCAACCGGACTATCCCACTTGATACGTACCAACTGCTTGGTGTGATCATAGCCAGCCTGCACGATTGCATCAGAGAAATGATCGATCCCTGCCTTTTCAGGGGCAACAGCCAAATGATGTTTGGCTACGCTAAAGCCAATAATATATGTGTCATGATCGGTAAACATAGGCTGATTCCACGCAATTTTCGGCATTAGATTTGGAAATTTCTTAGATACCCAAGCCAGGACTTCTTCCGTTCGTTCCCTATGTTGCGGGTTATCAATATTCGTTAAAAACTCTGCAAAGACTTCCATGTCATTCTCTCCTAAATTAAAAAAATTTTATGAAGACTTCATTTTCAACAATGCACCATAGGAAGATCATTAACATTGCACTAATGGATGCCATGACTACCTACTGATGGATTTGATAGATTGCATTACACTGCACACCGATTCTTATTACCTCGGTCTTCTAATCCACTTGTCAACTTGAGAGGTTCTCGTTGTTTTAAACATAAAAATACCCCTTTGGCTAATCATAGCCAAAGGGGTAAAGCTTCGCAACTTTTTATAATCTACATTGCATTCATTCAAACTTACTCAACCGTTACACTTTTCGCAAGATTACGTGGTTTATCCACGTCACATTCGCGGTGCAAGGCTGCGTAGTAAGCAATGAGCTGCAGCGGGATAACAGAGATAAGGGGTGTTAATAGTTCATTCACTTCCGGGATGACGAAACGGTCATCCTCTTCTTCCAGACCCTTCATGGAAATGATGCAAGGGTTGGCGCCGCGGGCAACCACTTCCTTCACATTACCACGGATGCTTAAGTTGACGCCTGCCTGAGTAGCAAGGGCTATGACAGGTGTACCTTCTTCAATCAAGGCGATCGTTCCGTGTTTAAGCTCGCCGCCAGCAAAGCCTTCCGCCTGAATGTATGAAATTTCCTTCAGCTTAAGCGCCCCTTCAAGAACAACATAGTAGTCAAGGGAACGGCCAATGAAGAAGGCATTTCTTGTAACGGACAAATATTCACGGGCGATGTCTTCCATCTCTTCTTTCGAATCACATAGGGCTTCCATTGCCGTTGCAACGATTCCAAGCTCTTTTACAAGGTCGAAATCATACTCCATGTTACCGAATTGGCCAGTTACATTTGCTAATATGGCCAAGACCGCCACTTGAGCTGTGTAGGCCTTTGTTGAGGCAACGGCAATTTCAGGACCAGCATGCAGCAAGAGCGTATAATCCGCTTCACGTGACAATGTAGAGCCAGGTACGTTCGTGATGGTCAAGGCTTTATGACCAAGCGCTTTGATGGACACTAACACGGCACGGCTATCTGCAGTTTCACCACTTTGTGAAATGAAGATGAATAGCGGCTTTTTCGATAATAACGGCATATTGTAAGTGAATTCCGATGCCACATGGACCTCAACCGGTATTTCCGTCATTTTTTCAATGAATTGCTTACCAATCAACCCTGCATGATAGCTAGTTCCGCAAGCGATGATATAAATACGGTCAGCCTCACTTACGGCTTCAGTAATGCTATAATCGATTGCAAGTTTACCTTCTTCATTTTGGTATGCTTGAATGATTTTACGTATGACAGCTGGCTGCTCGTCGACTTCTTTGAGCATATAGTGAGGATACGTACCTTTTTCAATATCACTTGCATCTAGTTCAGCAGTGTATGGAGCACGCATAACTTCTTCGTTGGAAAGATTCTTGATCGTTACCTTTTCATTTGTCACGATAACCATTTCCTTATCCATCAGTTCAAGGAATTGATCTGTGACTTGCAACATGGCCATTGCATCCGAAGCGACAACGTTAAAGTCTTTTCCGACGCCGATTAGCAGCGGGCTTTTATTTTTTGCGACAAAAATGGTTTCATTATTTTCAGCATCCAATAGGGCGATTGCATATGAGCCTTCTAATAGAGTGAGTGTTTGACGGAACGCCTCTTCCACTTCCATACCATCGTTTACGAACTTCTCTATGAGTTGAACGATGACTTCCGTATCCGTTTCACTTTTAAAGGCAACATCCTTCAAATATTCACGTTTTAGAATCGCATAGTTTTCAATGACCCCATTATGAACTAAAGTCAATCGACCTGAATTACTTTGGTGAGGATGGGCATTATCACGGCTTGGCACACCATGGGTCGCCCAGCGTGTATGTCCTATTCCAGTATGTGCAATAGTGTTTTCATCCACGGCTCCGCGTAAGTCCGCAATTCGTCCCTTTTCCTTAAAGATTGTCACGCCTGCTTCATTTCTCACAGCAATCCCTGAAGAGTCATAACCGCGGTATTCAAGTTTTTCAAGACCTTTTAATAAAATTTCCTTCGCATCATTAAGTCCAATATATCCAACAATTCCACACATAATTTCTGTTCCTCCAAACGATTCGAGGGAACAGGAATGCACGGGGGCATCCCTGCCCCCTCATCTCTGATATATATTTTTATAAAGGAAATGCCCTAAAGCACTTTTCCCATTGTGCATTTCCAATCCTTTGTGCAGTAAGTTGCCCTACTGTTTTAAGATTGGAATTACTGCGGCTGTGCACTTCAGCCGGGAGGTATCCGCCGATCATTCGATAAACCTCCTCCTCGTCAACTAAGCCTTTTTCGACCAGACTTAGTTCAGGCGCTTTTGTAAATCAGTTTCTCCTTGCCTACCCTCCTTTTTTGAAACAACCATTTTCAGAAAATGAGTTGTAAATCAGGATAATCATACCTTAAACAAGGGACATAGGTCAATTCTTTATTACATTGACCTACGAAAAAGAACTTCTTTATAAAAATATGCATAAAAGGAAATTTTGTTCCTTTTATGCATACGATTGGATTGTTATTCGTTTATTCCCATTTCCGCTCTAACAACTGAGACGATGCGATCTACATAATTAGTGCATTCCTCAGCAGTCGGTGCTTCAGCCATTACACGGACTAGCGGTTCCGTACCGGATGGTCTCACCAAAATACGACCGTTTCCTGCCATTTCCCCTTCGACTGCCTTAATGACTTCCTGTACCTTTTCATTATCAGTTACACCGTGCTTATCGGTAACTCTGACATTGATGAGTGTCTGTGGATATTTCTTCATCTCGCCAGCTAGTTCCGATAAGGTTTTTTGGGTGTCACTCATGATGTTCACAAGCTGTAAGCCCGTCAATAAGCCATCTCCTGTCGTGTTATAGTCCAGGAAAATGATATGTCCGGATTGTTCGCCGCCAAGGTTATAGCCGCCTTTTCGCATCTCTTCCACCACATAGCGATCCCCCACTGCCGTTTGGGCACTTTGTATACCATGCTCTTCAAGACCTTTATAAAAACCAAGGTTGCTCATGATCGTAGAAACCACTGTTCCCTGTTTCAGACGGTTATTTTCTTTCAAGTATTTCGCACATATATACATGATCTGGTCGCCGTCCACTATATTTCCTTTTTCATCTATGGCAATGACGCGGTCTCCGTCACCATCGAAAGCAAGTCCAACATCAGCACCTTTTTCTTTTAAGAATTCAGCAAGTGCTTCAGGGTGTGTGGAACCTACCTTGTCATTAATGTTCAATCCATTGGGCGATGCCCCCATTGTAGAGATGTCTGCATCAAGATCGGCAAACAAATGCATGGCCAAGGCCGATGTCGCCCCATGTGCGCAATCAAGCGCAACATGAATGCCTGTAAAGTCTTCATCCACTGATTGTTTCAAATACTGGAGATACTTTTGCCCTCCTTCGAAATAATCGTTCAAATGGCCCAAATCTCCGCCAACCGGGCGCGGAAGTTCATCCTTTTCCAAATCTAACAGTGTTTCAATTTCCGCTTCTTGATCATCGGATAGCTTAAACCCATCCGGTCCAAAGAATTTAATGCCATTATCCGCTACCGGATTATGCGAAGCCGAAATCATGACACCTGCTTCAGCACTTAAAGCCTTTGTTAAATATGCAACTCCCGGTGTCGAAATTACACCCAGGCGCATCACTTCAGCCCCAATGGATAATAGTCCGGCAACAAGTGCACCTTCCAGCATTTCACCAGAAATACGTGTATCGCGCCCTATCAGCACTTTGGGTTTTTCTGTATTTCTAGTAAGAACGTAGCCACCTAAACGGCCTAGTTTAAATGCCAACTCCGGTGTTAATTCGCTATTCGCTATACCCCTAACTCCGTCTGTTCCAAAATATTTACCCATCTTTATCGCTCCTTCTTCGAATCTTTACTGAATTAAATGATGTTAAAGGAAGGTCATGTCTCTTTTTCGTCTTTTTGAGTAATGGTTACCGAAGTCGTTTTAGGATCCAGTTCCCAGGTCACTCCCTCAGGCGCGTTTACCATCAGTTCTACATCATGCGTACCTTCATCTAAATTACTTACATCTACTGTAAGATTAATGTCTTCTTTAGTTATTTTCTTCAAGTCATCCGCTTCACCAAGCAAGGTGATGCTTGCTACATCGGTTTCCAATTCGGCGTCTTGGTCATCCTTTATGCCCACAGGCACTATTTTTATATTGCTGAATGTTTTAGATTCAATGGCAGCCGGTTCATCTTTATCGGCTACCTTTTCTTCTTGTTTTTGTTCAGTTTCCGGTTTTTCCTCTTCTTCAACTGGATCTACATTCGCTTCATCCGCATCCACATCCACTTTCTCTGTGCGAATCTTGACCTTTGCTTTACCCAAGGACATTTTTTGTACACTTTCGGGTTTAGTAAGATCGAGTTCCAGGTCTGTATCACCGTCAATTTTCGAGATATTTACAGGAAGATTTACTTCACTTATTTTCCCAAGGCTCGTTTCTGACCCGAATAAGGTGACCTCATTTGGATCGACACTTATACTCTTGATCCTGATGCCATCCTTTGCCTTCCCAGTTTGCTTCGGGGTTATCGGCACCGTCTTGGAAGGAATGCTCACTTTTAAGGAAACGGCAACTGAAGCGGGCTCGATCGTCACGTCCAACTTATTCAAGTCCCGGTCAAGGGCTTTAACGGTTGCCTTTCCGTTCACATTTTCGTTAAGTCCCTTACTTATTTCAAGGTTTGCCTTTACATAGGAAATTTGATCAATCGTATCTTTAGCACCCGTTATTTTGACAGTTTTCGGGCTTACTGTTGGCTGGTCAGCGGTATATCCCTCTTCTAGTAAAGAGTTGTTATACTCGGCTTCAACGGGGAATTCCTTCGTCACCCGTTCCTGAACATTGACTTCCGCATATTCAGGATCGACCGTCGCCACTAACCTTTCATTCAAATCACTTATTTTAAATGTGACAGTTCTGTTCCCCATTGAGATTTCAGGATCCGAAAGGTCCACATAAACTTTAAAGTCCCTTTGGTTTTTCGCATTTATCAATAGACTTTTTGCTCCCTTTAGAGTAACATCCACCGTTTCAGGGACTCCGCTCACCACTAGATTCTCACGGTCATAGTACACTTCAACCGGTACATTTTCGATGGTCTCCGTACTGATTTCAGGGGCGGTCGATAAACCAAGGGATTTTTTATCCGACTCCATCTCAAAGTTAATGGAAATGAACAAAAGTACTGCTAAGGCAAAAGCTACGATTCTCATAAACCAAGCGCTATTGGTGTACTTATCCATTCTTTTTCCCCCTCCAGTTCCAGATGCCTGAGGAAGTTGATTTGATGTTCTCCACTACCAGTTCACTAGTAAGCATGGCCCTAAATGATTCTTGATTCAAATCCCGGTAAAGCTCGCCGTTTTTAGTGACGGATATCCCTCCCGTTTCTTCTGAAACAACAATCGTAAGACTATCCGTAACTTCACTCATGCCGATGGCTGCCCTATGCCGCGTGCCAAGTTCTTTTGATATGAATGGACTTTCTGATAATGGCAAGTAGCAAGCTGCGGCCGCAACCTGGTTATTTTGTAAAATAACTGCGCCATCATGGAGCGGCGTATTGGGGATAAAGATATTAATGAGCAGCTCTGAAGAAATATAGGATCTTAGAGGAATCCCCGTTTCAACATAATCTCCAAGCTCCGTACCTTTTTCTATAGTAATCAAGGCTCCAATCCGCCTTTTCGCCATATAAGTGGACGCCTTTAGAATTTCTTCGACTAAACGCTCTTGCTGGTTCTCTTCTGGAACGGTGCCCCTTGCAAAGAGCTTCCCGCGTCCTAATTGTTCAAGTGCCCTTCTCAGTTCAGGTTGAAAAATGACAAGAATCGCCAATACTCCCCAATTCATGACTTGTGCCATTAACCATCCAAGTGTATTGAAACCAAACAGGTTGCTTAAGCTTTTTACAATGACAATTACAAAAATTCCTTTTAGCAGCTGAATAGCCTTCGTGCCTCGAATAATAGTTAACAATTTATATATCACAAACCATACAAGGAGAATATCAATGAAATTTACTACATAGTCCCAAACAGTCAAATTGGATAAAGACATGTTGTTTCCTCCAGTCAGTATTACTCCAAATACCAATTACAATCGTTGTGTAATAACCTTAATAGTATACCATTTTTTAAATGATACATCTAAAAACTAGTGTGAGAAATTTACATGGTAAGGACGAATCATGCAAAATGGTTCCTTTCCCTTTAAAAAATAAAGCTGAGCGAAGTCACCGTATATGAAAACGATGCCCTTCTCCCAGCTTATAAAGCTTATTCCTTTTTTTCCTCTTTAGCAGGAACCAACGAGGTTGCAGTGTCCTTTACTTTATACCACATCCACTCAAAAGCTTGGTCAATAACATTGATGCTCCCAGTCACATTCCCTGCCTTAGACATATATTTATGTCCATTTATGACTGTAACATCTCCTTCTACTTCACCATCTATTTGAATGTTACCATTTTGAACTACCACATTTCCCTTGATTGTCTCACCTGCAGGCACAATCACCGTTTCACCTTCGACCACTAAGTTAGGCTGCTTTGACACTGAAAAATGTTCGTCCTGATTATAAGTGGAAAAAATAGATCCTGTCATCAATAAGATGAACATCGCTGCGGCTGTCATGAAGGGATGGCTTTTGAACCAACGTTTGGCGCCCGTTGTTTTCGTTTCCTTTGGCAATTGAGCCATAACCTTTGCTGTAAAGTCATCCGGGGCCTTAATATGTGAAGTGCTTTGTACAAGCGCGACCGCCTTTTTCATTTCATGAAAGTAATCCCGGCATTCAGCACAATTATGCAAGTGCTCCCGTAATACTTCTTTGTGCTCAGGTTTGATGTCCTCATCTAAATAATCATGCATATATTCAATGATTTCCTCATGGCAGTTCATTTTTCTCACCTTCTTTTTATAAATGGCGTAGTTGTTTACGCAAGGCTTCCCGACCACGATGTATTCTCGTCTTAACCGTACCGACTGGCAAATCGAGTATTTCACTGATTTCCTTTAAAGATAACTCTTCAATATACTTCAATACGATTACCGATCGGTATTTCTCGGGTAATTTCATTATTTCAACTTGAATGGTTTCCTGTAGTTCTAAAGATTCAACCTCTTCCTCGGGTTTCGCCATATCTGATGCAACATGGGAATACATATTCAATCCTTCTGTTCCTGCCACCTCTGCATCTAGATAGTAATCCGGTTTTTTCTTGCGAAGACGGTCAATACAAAGGTTAGTAGCAATCCGGTATAACCATGTCGAAAATTTCATTTGTATATTGAAACTGCGAATATTCACGAAGGCCCTTACAAAGGCCTCTTGTGCCAAATCTTCTGCTTCTTGCCTGTTTCCGAGCATCCTGAAACATATCTGGAAAACTTTGTCCTTGTAAATTTCGACAATTTCCCCAAATGCATTATGATCTCCCTTTAATACTTGATTAATTCTCTCTTTAATGAGTGCATCCATTTTCCGGTTTTACCCCCGCTCATGCGGCTATACGATTATTACGAATCGTAAGCTAAAAGGTTTCAAAAATTTATTACATTAATTTTAACAAAGTTTTACATTTTATGTTTAAGAAAAAAAAAACAGGGCTATATAGTAAGAAATTGTGAAATTCAAGGGAGTGAATCTCTACATGACTGCTGAACAAATTTTAGACCATATTGAACAATACAGACAGAAAATGATGATTTTGGCTTCCCGTTCTTCGATGGTTGATAATGAAGTTGTTGAAGTTAGCAGCAAACTGGACTCTTTAATCAACCAATACATCCATTTAACTAAAAATGGAGGTCTCCCAGACCGACGTGCTCTTAAGTGAATATGGATATGCGATTGCAACCATCTATTTATGGATATGTTCCGTTATATACACCCTGGATAATAAGCCTACGCCTTCTAGCATATAAAAAACAGTAACCCATTACAAGCCAGTTACTGTTTCTTTTATTTTTTCAGTTATAATAACTTTTCTCCAAATAACGAACCCATTAGAGCCACAGCAACGATTGCAGTTTTATTTCGCTCATCTAAAATGGGGTTGACTTCAACGAATTCAGCTGATGTAATCAAGTTGGATTCCGCGAGCATTTCCATGGCCAAATGACTTTCCCGATAACTTATGCCACCAATCACCGGTGTCCCCACTCCAGGTGCATCTGCTGGGTCAACTCCATCCAAATCCAATGAAAGGTGGACACCATCCGTTCTTTCGCTTAAATAATCTATGCACTCTTCCATGACCCTTGTCATTCCCATGCGATCTATTTCATGCATCGTAAATACTTTAATCCCTTTATCACGTATAAGTTCCTTTTCCCCTTCATCCAATGACCTTGCCCCAATGATTACGATGTTTTCTGGTTTCACTTTTGGAGCGGAACCATGGATATTGATTAGATCGGGATGTCCAAGCCCAATACTGACAGCAAGCGGCATACCATGGATATTACCTGATGGCGAAGTATCTTCCGTATTTAAATCCCCATGTGCGTCATACCAAATCACACCTACATTTTCATAGTGCTTTGCGACTCCTGCCAGTGTTCCTATAGCAATTGAATGGTCTCCACCCAATACAAGTGGAAAAGAACCGCCTTCTATTATTTCATCAACTCTTGTTGCTAATAGGGTGTTCCCCTTTGCAACAAGCGGTAAGTTTTTCAGATTTGTCCCAGGCTTATTTGCATTTCCAGGTCGTCCTACAATGATATCTCCTAAATCCTCTACTTCGATATTTAACTGTTCAAGACGCTCGAAAATCCCTGCGCAGCGAATGGCACTAGGTCCCATATCCACCCCTCGCCTTGCTTGACCAAGGTCCATAGGCAATCCAATGACGGATATTTTCTGAATAGACATACAACTCCCCCTTTCCACCATTTTACATCGTATATGATAAGTGGTTCAACTAAACATTTACATTTATAAAGATACACCACTCTTTCCTATCTCATACTTTTTCTATAAAAAAAGCTTCTAGGGGTTGGTTACCCCAACAATGCGTATAAACAAAAAAAAGTCTTAAACCATTTTGGCTTAAGACGTAAATTTTGGTGTATGTAGTTGATGGTGGAGCCTAGCGGGATCGAACCGCTGACCTCCTGCGTGCAAGGCAGGCGCTCTCCCAGCTGAGCTAAGGCCCCTAAGGGTTTAAAATAATTAAGCGGAAGACGGGATTCGAACCCGCGACCCCAACCTTGGCAAGGTTGTATTCTACCACTGAACTACTTCCGCAAATGGCTGGGCTAGAAGGGATCGAACCTTCGCATGACGGAATCAAAATCCGTTGCCTTACCGCTTGGCTATAGCCCAATATATGATATGTAATAATTAATATTCAACAAAATAAAAAGGTGGTAATCATATATTTCCCTATTAAAGAGAATATATAACTGATCCACAGGATTTTATTAAAATGGTGGAGGGGGGCAGATTCGAACTGCCGAACCCGAAGGAGCGGATTTACAGTCCGCCGCGTTTAGCCACTTCGCTACCCCTCCGCAATATATGGTTGTAAATGGTGCCGGCAAGAGGACTTGAACCCCCAACCTACTGATTACAAGTCAGTTGCTCTACCAGTTGAGCTACACCGGCAGGTGTAAAATGGTGGAGGATGACGGGATCGAACCGCCGACCCTCTGCTTGTAAGGCAGATGCTCTCCCAGCTGAGCTAATCCTCCGGATTAATGAATTAAGAATGGTGACCCGTACGGGATTCGAACCCGTGTTACCGCCGTGAAAGGGCGGTGTCTTAACCGCTTGACCAACGGGCCGGACTTTTTTTTCTGTTCATAGATAGATTGGGAAGCTCCCAAGCGGATTCGAACCGCTGACCTCTTCCTTACCATGGAAGTGCTCTACCTACTGAGCTATGGAAGCATATGGCTCCGCAGGTAGGACTCGAACCTACGACCGTTCGGTTAACAGCCGAATGCTCTACCACTGAGCTACTGCGGAA
>NZ_JBHZPF010000025.1:0-65423 GCF_042787975.1 Peribacillus sp. YIM B13482 | reverse complement strand
AGCGAGCATCTGGAGGGGAAATCAACCACAACTCACTACCTGGTAAATAGCAACAAAGTATGTGAAAACAGCCTAAATAAAAGAAGGAAGGGGATAATCCCTTCCTTCATTTTTTTGATCAGCAAAACCGATCAAAGGGTCTTTTCTTGCTTGAATGACAATGTGAAAGGAGTGATGGAAGGTTTTACTGGATAATGATTTTGTGCTTCATAAATCCCCTCGGCGATAGTTTTGGCCATTTTTAGCACAAGATTAAGACGAGTGTTTTGCAAGACCATGAACTCCATGAAGCCACTTACATTCACGATTCCTGTTATATGGGCATTTCCAACGGAAGGAAGATCTTTATTGACCCCAGCACCTGGTTTCACTGGTCCTTGACCGATTTGGACAATACCGACGCTTTTCATCTTCCCTAAGCAAGCATCGATTCCGACTATAAATGGATTGGTATGAATCTTTTTTATTTCATTTAATTTTTCCGATAAATTCATAGCATGTATAGGGTCATCTAAAGTACCATAAACATGGAACGATGAAGAACTGTTTTCAGCTTTTTCACTTAGCAGAGTGCCGACAAGTGGTCCGAGGGAATCGCCTGTAGAACGGTCTGTGCCTATACAGACGATGACGATTGTTTGAAGCTTTCCAGTTGGTAGAAGGTTGATTAATTCCTGGGAAATTTGTTTGGATGCATCCGTATCTTCATGCAGGATGCGGCTCAATCTATTTTTATTATTATTAAATAGACTAGAATTCAGATTCATCGGCTCAACTCCTTTACTTTACTTGGTATTACAGTATACGGATAAAAAGGAAAAAATATACGGTATTTAACGTAACGGATGAGGGAAATTTTTGTAGAACTTGCAAACAGGTGAAGGGGAAATGGATTGACTTTTCTTCCTCTACCAATTGCTTTCATTTATACATTCTAGTAAAAAAATACTGGATTAACTCGGAAAAAACTTCTATTTCTTTTACCTATATACCCATATTTTTTTTGTACAGAAACCCTTATTTATTGATAAAATAGAGAAACTTCTCCTATTCGGGTTATCTCACAGCATGAGGGGTAGAGGAATAAGTCGGAATGGTAAAGTCATAGAGAAAATATAAAAGTTTTGCAGAATTTTGGATTAGCCAGGAGGAAAAGATGGAACGCATTTATGATAACGTTACAAAAGAGGTAATGGATGAAAAATTATGGTTACTATTAGGGGAAGGAATCATTAAAATCTTCCTTGTTCTCCTGTTATCACGTATTATTATTAGAATAGGAAAGACGGTCATAAGTAAATTTTTCGCGGTTCGCTTAAGAAGTCCAATTCGCGTTTCAGAGCGCAGAGAAACGACACTCATTAAGTTGCTGGAAAATATAGTCACTTATGTTATTAATTTTATTGCCTTGGTAATGATTCTTGAAATTTTCGGATTTGATGTAAAGGCTTTGCTGGCTGGAGCTGGGATACTTGGTTTGGCAGTTGGGTTCGGTGCTCAAAGTTTGGTAAAAGATATTATCACAGGATTCTTTGTGATTTTTGAAGATCACTTCTCGGTTGGGGACTATATTAAAATTAATACATTTGAGGGTGAAGTTCTCGAAATTGGGCTTCGTACAACAAAGATTAAAAGTAGCTCAGGAGAATTGCACCTCATACCTAATGGTAGTATTGTTCAAGTTACAAATTATTCTATATTAAATAGTAAGGCTGTTGTGGATGTAGCTATACCTAATGATGGATCAGTAGAACTTGCTGAGAGGGTACTCATTCAAACCTTGAATAATATGGAAGGCAAATATGACTTCTTGGTCAAAGCACCTGAATTTTTAGGAATTGAAGCGATAAGTCCTGATGAAGTTGTCTTTCGGGTCACTGCTGAAACAAAACCGATGCATCATGTCGAAATGAGTAGAATATTAAGAAAAGAAATAAGTGCTGCGCTTGATTTAAGTGGGATTAAATCTACGTACAATGGCAGCGAGTCATAGGAATTAGGGGGCTCATGGTTATGGAAGAAAAAGAGTTTGCGCTTAAGGATATTGTGGAAATGAAAAAACCACATCCCTGTGGAGTAAATAAGTGGAAAATCATTCGACTTGGTATGGATATCCGGATAAAATGTGAAGGCTGCGGTCATAGCGTAATGCTGCCTCGACGTGAATTCGCGAAGAAAATGAAAAAAGTTCTACAAAAGCATGAGGAGTGATCATGCTTTTTTTTGAGTGAAGGCAGTCCTGAGTTTCTCATGATTTACTTGTCTTTTTAGGAAGCGAAATCTATAATTGGGAAAGGTTTAGGTAATTGGATGGTTTTTATAGAAAATCAGACTTTTTCCCATATGTACGAATTATCTTGAAGGAGTGAAATATAAATGGCTTTAACAGCTGGTATAGTAGGTTTGCCTAACGTAGGTAAATCCACTTTATTTAATGCAATTACTCAGGCAGGTGCGGAATCTGCCAACTATCCTTTCTGTACGATTGACCCAAATGTCGGGATTGTTGAAGTGCCAGATCACCGTCTGCAAAAATTGACAGAATTGGTTAAACCAAAAAAAACGGTTCCGACAGCATTTGAATTCACGGATATCGCCGGAATTGTAAAAGGGGCCAGTAAAGGAGAAGGTCTCGGTAATAAATTCCTTTCCCATATCCGTCAAGTGGATGCAATTTGTCAGGTTGTCCGTTGTTTCGCAGACGATAACATTACTCATGTTTCTGGAAAAGTAAATCCAATCGATGATATCGAAGTCATCAACCTTGAATTGATCCTGGCCGATTTGGAATCCGTTGATAAACGCATCGACCGTGTCGGAAAAATGGCCAAGCAAAAGGATAAAGGCGCAGTGGCTGAACATGAAATTCTTGTGGCTTTAAAAGAAGCATTGGAGAATGAAAGGCCCGCCCGTTCAGTTGAATTTACCGAAGAACAGCAAAAAATGGTGAAGGGCATGCACTTGCTTACGGCGAAGCCGACTCTTTATGTGGCGAACGTGAGCGAAGATGAAGTGGCTAATGCTGACGAGAATGAATATGTTCAGCAAGTTCGTGAATATGCAGCGAAGGAAAATGCAGAAGTAATCGTAATTTGTGCCAAAATCGAAGAAGAAATTGCAGAGCTTGAAGGTGAAGAAAAGGAAATGTTCCTATCTGAACTTGGCATCGAAGAGTCGGGTCTTGACCAGTTGATCCGTGCTTCATATAATCTGCTCGGATTGGCAACATACTTTACAGCTGGTGTACAGGAAGTGCGTGCATGGACATTCCGAAAAGGTATGAAAGCCCCTCAATGTGCAGGTGTCATTCATACGGACTTCGAACGTGGTTTCATCCGTGCCGAAATCGTTTCTTATACCGATTTGCTTGAAGCGGGCAGTCATAGTGCTGCAAAAGAAGCAGGAAAAGTTCGATTAGAAGGAAAAGAGTACATCGTTAACGATGGCGATGTAATCCATTTCCGTTTCAACGTTTAAGATATAAAGACCCTGCATTTTCCCAATGCAGGGTCTTTTTTTGAGCCTCTAATCATTAGATTTCAATTAATTGTAATAAGTCGATCCGTTCGTTGCAAAGCCACTTTAACTATGCTATAATTTTATCTTGTGAGTAATTATAAATAATTGCTCCTTGCCCAATTGGGCCGCTTAGACCAAAAGGAGGTGACAGTGATGAGAAAATACGAAATTATGTATATCATCCGTCCAAACATTGAGGAAGAAGCTAAAAAAGCTTTAGTTGAACGTTTCAACACAATCCTTTCTGATAATGGTGCGGAAGTAGAAGCAAAAGAATGGGGTAAACGCCGTCTTGCATACGAAATCAATGATTTCCGTGATGGTTACTACATGCTTCTTAAAGTTAACGCTGAAAGTGCTGCGATTCAAGAATTCGATCGTCTTGCTAAAATCAGTGAAGACATTATTCGCCACATGGCTACTAGAGAAGAAGTCTAATCCAATATTTTAATATAAATTCTAATCTTGTTTCACGTGAAACAAGTTTGAAACCTAGGGGTTGATTCTGATGATGAATCGCGTAGTTTTGGTAGGACGCTTAACTAAAGATCCTGAATTGCGATATACACCTAATGGAGTTCCCGTAGCTACCTTTACTTTAGCTGTGAATCGTGGTTTTACGAATCAGCAAGGTGAACGTGAAGCGGATTTCATTAACTGTGTAGTTTGGCGTAAACCGGCAGAAAATGTAGCTAACTTCTTGAAAAAGGGCAGTTTAGCTGGCGTGGATGGACGTGTCCAAACACGTAATTATGAAGGACAAGACGGCAAACGCGTATATGTGACGGAGATTCTGGCTGAGAGCGTTCAATTCCTTGAACCACGAAGCAGTTCAGCGGGTGAAAGAAATGAAGGCGGTTCTTACGGTGGAGGTCAAAAAAGTTATGGTAACAATAATAACGGAAATGACAACAATTCGTATGGACAAAATCCTAATCAGAATCAACGGAGCAATAACAACTACACTCGTGTAGATGATGATCCATTTGCAAATGACGGTAAAACAATCGACATTTCAGATGACGATCTTCCGTTTTAAACAGCCGTTTAAAATGAAAATTTAAAAAGCAGGGAGGGAAATTTATTATGGCAATGGGTGGACGTAAAGGACGCGGTAAGCGTAAAAAGGTTTGTTATTTCACATCTAACGGAATCACTAAAATTGATTACAAAGATACAGATCTTCTTAAAAAATTCGTCTCAGAACGCGGTAAAATTTTACCACGTCGTGTAACTGGCACAAGCGCTAAATATCAACGTAAATTAACGATTGCTATTAAACGCTCACGTACTATGGCATTACTTCCATATGTATCTGGTGAATAATAAATTGGCACATTGAGGAGTTTTCCTTAATGTGCCTTTTTTTATAAGTTAGGATCTTATGCTGAAAAACCGCTGAATTGCGGTTTTTTTATTTTTAAAAAGAATTTAAAAAGATGTTTTCCTTACAAAAAATAATCATATCCTAAAAAAGAATGTGATGTTTGAAATATCCTGGCCGTAACGGATACAATATGAAGATAAGACATTAATTTTAATATTAACGGGGGGGTGAAAAAATGAATAACGGGAGACGAATTGCGGAGGGTGGAGCCCTTTTGGCACTATATTGCATTTTACTGTTCATCACCATTCAAGTCCCGCTAGTGGGTATCTTCACTACTTTCTTTTTACCCATTCCATTCATACTGGTCACAATCAAACAAAAGTTATCGTGGAGCCTCGGTTACCTATTCATTGCTTCACTATTGTCGATCCTCATCGGGACGATATTGTCTGTCCCGCTTACCTTACTTATGGGGGCAACGGGAATTGCGATCGGCTATTTTTTGAAAAAGGACAAACCGATGGCACCTATGTTCATAAGTGCAGTCCTTGTCTTCCTGGGAGGAATTTTATTAATATATGCAGCTTCAGTGTTAATAACGGATGTTAATTACATAGAAGAATCGATGAATATGGCTGAAGGATCTATAAAAAAAACAATCGACATCATGGATTCTTTAGGACAGGCACCGACGGAACAAGTCAAAAAGCAGATGTATGAATCAATCGATATGATAAACACGCTGATGCCAAGTTTGTTCGTGTTGATATCAGTCAGCATGGTTTTATTGATTTTCTTTGCTGCACATCCCATTGTGAAGAGGTTCAGCGATAAGACGCTAAAATGGCCTCATTTTCGAGATCTTCGACTCCCGAAAAGCCTTTTATGGTATTATTTAATTACGATGCTTCTTGCTCTTTTTGTGAATACGGACAAGAATAGTTTTGTATATATGGCCATATCGAACCTATTTTTCATCCTGCAGTTCTTCATTTTATTACAAGGATATTCCCTGATATTTTATATCGCTCATGTGAAGTCATGGGCTAAAGCCATACCTGTTTTAATCGTGGTTTTTTCTTTGCTGCTGCCGATTCCGATTATTACAACGGCCGTACGATTTTTAGGTATAATAGATTTAGGATTTCCTTTTAGGGAGACGATCAATAAAAAGGAATAGACTTTTTTGTAAAACAGATGCTTTTAGGAGCTGAAACTATGCCATCTTATTTGAAAGAATACTCGATTAAGTCCCCAGTGTATGGGATGCTGGCCGCGGGCGTGTTACTTTTGGGCGTACTGGCTTATTATAATTGGGTTATTGCACTTGTTGGTTTATTGATTCTTGCTGGTTTATTTTATTTAACATTAAGAATGGTAGAAAAAAAGCAACGTAAGACAGAAGAGTATATAACGACTTTATCTTACCGTTTAAAAAAGGTCGGTGAGGAAGCGTTATTGGAAATGCCAATTGGGATCATGCTCTTTAATGAGGATTATTACATTGAATGGACCAATCCATTCCTGGCTTCGTGTTTTAGTGAAGACTCCTTGGCAGGAAGATCGCTATACGATGTTGCGGACTCGATCGTTCCGTTAATTAAGCAAGAGATCGAGACAGAGACAATTACGCTCCACGATCGGAAATTCAAAGTGGTCCATAAGCGAGAGGAAAGGCTTCTTTACTTTTTTGATGTGACGGAGCAAGTGGAAATCGAGAAACTATATGAAGATGAGCGAACGGCAATTGCGATCATTCTCCTTGATAACTATGATGATTTGACACAGGGTATGGATGATCAGCGTAAAAGCAGCATTAATAGCTTGGTTACCTCACTTCTTGATAAATGGGCAAGGGATAATGGCGTTTTCTTTAAACGGGTTTCCTCGGAGCGATTCATCGCTGTCTTTAATGAGCATATCCTTCAGCAACTTGAGAAGGGAAAATTCTCGATTTTGGATGAAATCAGGGAAACGACGGCCAAGCAAAATGTACCATTGACCTTGAGCATCGGGGTCGGCTCGGCAGTGTCATCCTTACCGGAACTAGGTACACTTGCACAGTCCAGCTTGGATCTCGCTTTAGGACGGGGCGGTGACCAGGTAGCCATCAAGCAAGCGAATGGAAAAGTGAAATTCTATGGCGGTAAAACCAATCCGATGGAAAAACGCACGAGGGTCCGTGCACGTGTGATTTCCCATGCATTGAAGGATATAGTCCTTGATAGTGATAAAGTCATTGTCATGGGCCATAAAAACCCGGATATGGACGCAATCGGTTCAGCCATCGGCATTTTGAAAGTTGCCCAAATGAATGAACGTGAAGGCTATATTGTAATTAACACCCAGCAGCTTGATAGCAGTGTACTTCGTTTAATGGAGGAAATCAAAAATAAAGAAGAGCTTTATGCCCGGTTTATAACTCCTGATGATGCTCTTGAAATGATTACGGATGAGACATTGCTGGTTGTGGTCGATACACATAAACCTTCTATGGTAATTGAAGAGCGGTTATTGAATAGGATCGATAAGGTTGTAGTCATCGACCATCATCGCCGGGGTGAGGAGTTCATCAAAAACTCATTGCTCGTCTATATGGAGCCATATGCGTCTTCAACAGCAGAACTTGTGACCGAACTGCTTGAATATCAGCCGAAACGCAGTAAGATAGATATGCTGGAATCAACGGCGCTACTTGCAGGGATCATTGTCGATACGAAAAGCTTCACTTTAAGAACAGGTTCACGTACTTTCGATGCAGCCTCTTATCTAAGGGCACATGGAGCTGATACGGTACTTGTCCAGAAGTTCTTAAAAGAAGACGTTGACACCTATATTAAACGGTCAAAGCTCATTGAAGAAGTTATCTTTTATAAAAAGGGAATTGCAATTGCCTCGGCAAAAACCGATCAGGTCCACAATCAGGTGCTCATTGCTCAGGCTGCGGACACCCTATTGACCATGGATGGCGTTGTTGCTTCCTTTGTAATGGCTAAGCGATCTGATGATACAGTAGGCATAAGTGCGCGATCGCTTGGTGATATCAATGTACAGGTGATCATGGAAATGTTAAATGGAGGCGGACATTTAACAAATGCCGCTACTCAACAGGCATGCTCCATTGATGAAGCAGAAAGTCGATTAAAAACAGCTATAGATGAATATTTAGAAGGGGGACAAAAAGAATGAAAGTAATATTTCTGAAAGACGTAAAAGGTAAAGGGAAAAAAGGGGAAGTTAAAAATGTTGCAGATGGTTATGCACATAATTTCCTGCTAAAACAAGGATTGGCCGTTGAAGCAAATAATACAAATGTAAAAACATTGGAAGCCCAGAAAAATAAAGAAGAATCACTTGCAGCAGAAGAACTGCAGCATGCTGAAGAATTGAAAGTGCAGCTGGAGAAACTAACGGTTGAACTATCTGCCAAAGCCGGTGAGGGCGGGCGTTTATTCGGTTCCATCACGACTAAACAAATTGCATCGGAGCTTCAGAAAAAACACGGTATCAAGGTTGATAAACGTAAAATGGAGCTTGCTGAAGGCATCCGCACTTTAGGGCATACAAAGCTTCCAGTCAAGCTTCACCCTGAAGTCACTGCGACACTGACTGTGCATGTGAAAGAAATTAACTAATTTTAGCTGTTTCATATCTGTGAAAAATTGATAAAATAGAGATAGACGAAAAATGTGATTGGGCATGTTGTCCTTTCACTTTTTTTCTTTTTTACTAGAAACATATAAATGGTATCCTCTTAGAATGGGAGGTTTTAAGATATGATAGAACAATTTCAGGATAGAATTCCCCCTCAAAATATAGAAGCCGAACAGGCTGTGCTAGGAGCCATTTTTCTTGAGCCCTCTTCATTGACCGTTACATCGGAAGTTTTGATTCCGGAGGATTTTTACAGAAGCTCTCATCAAAAAATCTTTAATGTGATGCTTAATTTGAATGACGAAGGAAAAGCTGTCGATTTGATTACGGTGACAGAGGAATTGGCTGCGACAAAAAACCTTGAAGAGGTTGGCGGAGTTTCTTATTTAAGTGAATTGGCCGGATCGGTACCTACCGCGGCCAATATTGAATATTATGCTCGCATCGTCGAGGAGAAGTCATTGCTGCGTCGTTTGATCAGGACAGCGACCAACATTGCTCAGGAAGGCTACAGTCGCGAGGACGAGGTCGAGGAGCTGCTCGGGGAAGCAGAAAAAACGATCATGGAAGTGGCCCAGCGTAAGAATTCCGGGTCTTTTCAAAATATTAAGGATGTATTGGTTGCGACGTACGATAACATAGAAATTTTGACTACCCGTAAAGGGGATGTCACGGGAATACCGACAGGGTTTGCTGAACTGGATCGAATGACAGCAGGGTTCCAACGTAATGACCTCATCATAGTGGGTGCCCGTCCTTCGGTTGGTAAAACCGCTTTTGCATTGAATATCGCTCAAAACGTTGCGACCAAAACGGAGGAGAATGTAGCGATTTTCAGTCTTGAAATGGGTGCAGAGCAGCTCGTTATGCGTATGCTCTGTGCTGAAGGAAATATCAACGCTCAGAATTTACGGACAGGTTCCTTAACGGATGAGGATTGGCGTAAATTGACGATGGCGATGGGAAGCTTGTCGAATGCCGGCATTTATATCGATGATACGCCAGGTGTGAGGATTGGTGAAATTCGTTCGAAATGCCGTCGTTTGAAGCAGGAACATGGGCTTGGCATGATATTGATCGATTACCTGCAGTTAATTCAAGGCGATGGTCGTTCAGGCGACAACCGTCAGCAAGAGGTATCCGAGATTTCACGTTCACTTAAAGCGCTCGCTCGTGAACTTAAAGTGCCCGTCATAGCCCTTTCCCAGCTATCGCGGGGAGTGGAGCAGCGCCAGGATAAGCGTCCGATGATGTCTGATATCAGGGAATCCGGGAGTATCGAGCAAGATGCCGATATCGTCGCATTCTTATACCGTGATGATTATTATGATAAAGAATCCGAGAATAAAAATATCATTGAAATCATTATAGCGAAACAGCGTAATGGTCCAGTAGGCACGGTTTCGCTTGCATTCGTGAAAGAATATAATAAATTCGTTAACCTCGAACGGCGCTTCGATGATGATTCGATGTCTCCCGGCGCATAGGGAACTGCCTGCCATTCATGCAATGGCGGGCTGTTTTTATTTTGGAAAAAGAAAGGGATCGGTGATAATAATAAAAGAAATCAAAGGGCAGAATAAGGATTGACAATCCAAAACCAATTTTGAAAACGGAAAGAATTTTTTTCATATTTACGAACGAAGTATTTTTTGAAATGTGTAACGTTCGGATTTTGTATTGACTTCCACTTTGGATTATTGATAAAATAGGTTTGTTTGATAAGAACCGGTAAATAATCGGTATTACGTGAACCTTTGGAGGTGCTTTATTCAGATGTCATCAGTTGTAGTAGTCGGTACACAATGGGGAGACGAAGGTAAAGGTAAAATAACAGATTTTCTATCCCAGAATGCGGAAGCCATCGCTCGTTATCAAGGTGGGAATAATGCAGGGCATACAATAAAATTTAATGGCGTTACCTATAAACTGCATTTAATTCCGTCAGGGATTTTTTATAGTGATAAAATTTGTGTCATTGGAAATGGTATGGTGGTTGATCCAAAAGCTCTTGTAGAGGAGCTTGCTTATTTACATAGTCATGGAGTGAGTACGGATAATCTTCGTATCTCTAACCGTGCACATGTCATTCTTCCTTACCATATCAAATTGGATGAAGTCGAAGAAGACCGTAAAGGCGCTAATAAAATTGGAACGACAAAAAAAGGAATCGGCCCTGCTTATATGGACAAAGCTGCTCGTAACGGAATCCGCATGGCAGATCTTTTGGACCGTGAAATTTTCGAGGAAAAATTGGCTCAAAATCTTGTCGAAAAAAATCGTATGTTTGAACGCTTCTATGAAACGGAAGGTTTCAAAATCGAAGATATCATGGATGAATACTATGAGTACGGACAACAAGTGCAGAAATATGTTTGTGATACATCCGTTGTATTGAATGACGCACTTGATGAAGGAAAACGGGTATTATTCGAAGGGGCACAAGGCGTGATGCTTGATATCGATCAAGGAACATACCCATTCGTCACTTCATCTAATCCTGTTGCAGGTGGCGTTACGATCGGTTCTGGCGTAGGTCCTACAAAAATCAATCATGTGGTTGGAGTATGTAAAGCATATACAAGCCGTGTGGGCGATGGTCCTTTCCCTACAGAATTGCATGATGAAGTCGGTAACCAAATCCGTGAAGTTGGCCGTGAATATGGTACAACTACAGGCAGGCCGCGCCGTGTCGGCTGGTTTGATGCAGTTGTCGTTCGCCATGCACGCCGTGTCAGCGGGATTACCGATTTATCATTGAACTCGATTGACGTGTTATCAGGTCTTGATACGGTCAAAATTTGTGTAGCTTATGAATACAAAGGCGAAATCATTCATGAGGTTCCAGCAACATTAAAAGCGATTGGCGAATGTAAGCCAGTTTATGAAGAGCTATCAGGCTGGTCAGAAGACATCACAGGATGCAAATCATTGGATGAGCTTCCAGAGAACGCTCGCCACTATGTAGAGCGCGTATCTCAATTGGTAGGCATTCCTTTGACTACTTTCTCTGTCGGTCCTGACCGTAACCAAACAAATATCGTGAGAAGCCCTTGGCGTCTAGCGTAATTGATGAAATGGAGCTGGCTTTTTAGCCGGCTCTTCTTCATTATTGGAATCAATCACTGCATTCTGATGTCACAATCGAGAGACCTGGGATATTGGAAGAATGGATTGAAACAGTAGGAAAAAGGAAAAAGATAAAAAAAATAATTTTATTTCAAAAAAACTATTGCCTAAACTATGATAACCATGATATTATCAAAAGCGTCGTCACAATAGTACAAGCATTAACAACATCAAGCGAGTAGCTGCATTGAGACGTGAAACATCCTGAAAAGTTACATTTCATTAGAACGAGCCATTAGCTCAGTTGGTAGAGCATCTGACTTTTAATCAGAGGGTCGAAGGTTCGAATCCTTCATGGCTCACCATTTTTTTTCGGCCCATTGGTCAAGCGGTTAAGACACCGCCCTTTCACGGCGGTAACACGGGTTCGAATCCCGTATGGGTCACTTCTTTATATAATTCTTTACTGGTCCCGTGGTGTAGCGGTTAACATGCCTGCCTGTCACGCAGGAGATCGCGGGTTCGATTCCCGTCGGGACCGCCATTTTATTTTTTTGTTCTAAAATAGAATATTTGGCTCAGTAGCTCAGTCGGTAGAGCAAAGGACTGAAAATCCTTGTGTCGGCGGTTCGATTCCGTCCTGAGCCATCCTTTTTAAAAACGCCTTTCCTTTAGGGCGTTTTTTTTGTTTTACATCCAGATGTATTATAAATGAAATCTTGTTAATGAATTGTTAACGATTTGTAACATACCAATTTTACCCAAGTCGACATATAAACCGCTTTTATCCTTACGGGGCTTACGTCCACTCCTTATTTCGAAATGTATCGAATCTTCCTCATTAGCATATTTATTGGTACTTGTTGTCACCATTTATACAGTTCTATTACATTATCACGACTGTTTCTTGTTTTTTTTTTTATTATGGTAGAGTTATGAGTGAAAAATCATAATAGAAATCAGTCATATGCAAGTGGATATTTAAATTGGACTAATAAATCTCAAAATAAATTTGATTAGTTTCTTAATTGGTGACTGAGCCGTTAAGGAGGACAATATATGTTTAGCTCAAAAGGTAAGGGGATCATCCTGTTGATGGTTTCGGTCATTTTATTGCTTGCTGGAAATATGGCGACGGCCGCAGGGATATCGAAAACTGCCACCATTCAGCATGTTTATCTTAATGATGAGTTCGTCGGAAGTGTAACGGATGAAACGGAAATAGAGGAGATCGTAGCCGATAAGGTAAAAGCAGCACAGAGAGATTATCCAGACTATACATTCGATAGGGAGTCGCAGCTGTCATATGTACCTGAAGAGGTATTTGGTGAAGAAGTAAAAGAAGATCAGGCTGTAAAGGATATTCAAGAAAAGCTCAATGTGAAAGCAAAGGCGTATGAAATCGACATAGATAATCAGGCGGTCGCTTATGTTGCGTCAAGGGATGATGCTGAGGACGTTTTGGAAAAAATCAAGTTATTATATGTAAATGAAGAGGAATACGCTGAATATGAAACAGGTAAAAAAGGAAACGAAACGGGTGCAAAACCGTTAAAAGAACCAGGAAGTAGAATTCTGGACATCAAGTTTTCACTTCCCGTTACGTTTAAAGAATCAATGATCGATCCAGCTGAAATCAAGACCGTCGATGATACCATTTCCATGATAGAAGAAGGAAAGAAAGAAAAGACGCTTTATGAGGCTAGGGAAGATGAGGATCTTGAAGCAATTGCCAATCAGCACGATATGGACCTGGATCAACTGTTAGAGCTAAATCCAGGACAGGATGAGGGCAAAGGGCTTAAAAAGGGCGAGCATCTCTATGTGACCCAGCTTACGCCCTATGTGAACGTAATGGTGGAAAGAGAAGTATTAAAGGAAGAGAGGATTCCTTTCGAAAAGAAAGTGAAGGAGGATGACGAACTTCCCAAGGGTGAACTCATTACTGAACAAATTGGCAATGAGGGGGTTCAGGCGTTCACATATGCAGTATCTGAAACAAATGGTAAGAAAATCAGTGAAACGATCGTAAAAAAAGAAAACACGGAAAAAGCCAAAATGGAAATCACTAGAAAAGGCACGAAGGTCGTTCCTTCACAGGGGAGCGGTACATATTCATGGCCTGCAGATGGGGGCTATATTTCCAGCAAGCAGGGGCAGCGCTGGGGGAAACTTCATAAAGGTATCGATATTGCCCGGCCAACCACCAGGACCATAACGGCAGCGGATCATGGGATAATCGAAACTGCTGGAAACTCCGGAGGGTATGGAAATAAGATAACGATCAATCATAATAACGGGTATAAGACAGTATATGCCCATTTGGATTCAATAAATGTAAAAGCCGGACAAAAGATTGAGAAGGGCATGAAAATTGGCATGATGGGTTCAACAGGGCACTCCACAGGTGTCCACCTCCATTTTGAAATATATAAAAACGGTTCTCTTGTAAATCCGCTAAACTATATAAGCCAGTAATCGATGGGAGTCTTCGAAAAATATTCGAAGACTCCTTCTGCTTCACAGATAGATGAGAATAATAGGAAAAAGGTGATTTAATGCCTATAAAATGATAAAGTAGAATAGATACAATTCGCTTTCATTCCGGTGTTCAGTCCCTTTTATTGGGTATATATATATAAATTTGTTGAACTGGGATGCTAGATTGGTGCAAGCAGAAGGAAAAGTGAATAAAGTCCCGGATAAGGACACGGTTTTTAATAGATTCAGTTTAGTTATTAAAAAGGAGATAAGCACATGGATAAGAAGATTCTGGTAGTGGATGATGAAAAGCCAATTGCCGATATATTACAATTCAATCTAAAAAAGGAAGGCTATGAAGTTTTTTGTGCTTATGATGGCAATGAAGCCCTCAAAATGGTAGAAGAACGGCAACCTGATTTGATTTTACTTGATATCATGCTACCGCAGCGCGATGGGATGGAAGTTTGCAGGGAAGTAAGGAAGAAGTATGAAACGCCAATCATCATGTTAACGGCTAAGGATTCAGAGATAGATAAAGTCTTAGGTTTAGAGCTTGGTGCGGATGACTATGTCACAAAGCCATTTAGTACCCGGGAAATAATTGCCCGCGTTAAGGCGAACTTAAGACGTCAGCAAGCGGTCCCGGTCCCAGATCAAGAAAATGAACCGAAGGAAATTACGATAGGAACGCTCACCATCCATCCGGATGCCTATGTGGTATCCAAACGGGGCGATACGATTGAATTAACTCATCGCGAATTTGAATTGCTTCATTACTTAGCGAAGCATATCGGTCAGGTCATGACAAGGGAGCACTTATTACAAACCGTGTGGGGCTATGATTATTTTGGTGATGTACGGACAGTCGATGTAACGGTCAGACGTCTTCGTGAGAAGATTGAAGACAATCCAAGCCATCCTGGTTGGATTGTAACTAGAAGAGGGGTCGGTTATTACCTGCGTAACCCTGAACAGGAGTAGTTCTTATGAAAAAGGTTGGTTTTTTTCGCTCAATCCATTTTAAATTTGTTCTGATTTATGTGTTGCTCATTTTTGTAGCGATGCAGATAATCGGGGTATATTTTGTTGGGGAATTGGAAGAAAATCTTGTCGGGAACTTCACGAAATCAATAAAAGGTCACGTTAACCTGCTTACCTACAGTATTGGTGAAGAAATGGAAAAAGAGAGGGGAGAGGAAGATCCAACCCTCGAAGAAGCGATTGATATGATATTGAAAGACCGGGATAATTCTTCGAATGATATTTCGGAAGTACGTGTCATTGACACTCGCAGCAGGCGTGTGATTGCAGCCCCAAGTAACCAGGATATTGTAGGGAAGAAGACAACGGAAGTCCTTATTAAAAATACGCTGATTAATGGAAAAGAAGAAAGTGACGTATTTCGAGATCAGAAAAGCGGCAGGCGGCTCTGGGTTCTTTCGACACCCATTGAAGCAAATGGGGAGGTCATTGGCGCCGTCTATGTAATAGCAGAGATGGAGAATGTCTTTGAACAGATGGATGAAATCAATGGTATTTTCATGACGGGAACGGCCATCGCCTTGGTCATTACGGCCATCTTGGGGATCCTGCTCGCACGAACGATCACTCGACCCATGTCGGATATGAGAAAACAGGCCTTGGTGATGGCGAAAGGGAATTTCTCCAGAAAAGTAAGGGTATATGGCGATGATGAAATTGGTCAGCTTGCCGTCACTTTCAATAATTTGACTAAAAAGCTTCAAGAGTCGCAATCAAGCACAGAAGGAGAGCGCCGTAAGCTTTCATCCGTCCTCTCCAATATGACGGACGGTGTAATATCAACTGATAGGCGCGGTCGGGTGAACTTGATTAATGAACCGGCGGCACAATTATTGAATGTTTCGCGTGAAACCGTCATGAACCAACCGATCATCGAGGTTTTGGGTCTTGAAGAAGAGTTTAAATTTGAGGATTTACTGGAAGAGCGAGAGTCCGTCATCCTTGATTACAGCAAAAAAAATCGGCCTTTCATTTTGAGGGGGAACTTTTCGGTCATTCAAAAGGAAACGGGATTCGTTAATGGTTTGATTACTGTTTTGCATGATATAACAGAGCAGGAAAAAATCGAGGGCGAACGCAGGGAATTTGTTGCCAACGTATCACATGAACTGCGAACTCCGCTAACGACGATGAGAAGTTACCTGGAAGCATTGGCTGAAGGTGCTTGGAAGGACGAGGAAATCGCTCCATCCTTTTTAAGTGTGACCCAAAATGAAACGGAGCGAATGATCAGGCTTGTTAATGATCTGTTACAGCTTTCGAAAATGGATAGTAAAGATTACAGGCTTAAAACGGGCTGGGTGAATTTCAATAAATTCTATGACCATATCATCGATCGTTTTGAAATGACGAAAAATGATGACATCACGTTTAAGCGTGATTTGCCTAAGGAAGCTTATTTTGTGGATATTGATGAAGATAAAATCACCCAGGTTCTCTATAATGTAATCTCCAACTCGTTGAAGTACTCACCTGAAGGGGGTCAAGTGACTTTCCGCGTCAGGGCTTCGGATGGCTTTATCGTTGTGAGCATTACAGATCAAGGAGTGGGCATCCCGAAAAACGTCATTGATAAAATATTCGACCGCTTCTACCGTGTGGATAAAGCAAGGTCGCGGAATTTGGGCGGGACCGGGCTGGGTTTAGCGATCGCAAAAGAAATGGTCGTGGCGCATGGCGGGAAAATATGGGCGGAAAGTGTGGATGGAAAAGGAACTACGGTGTTCTTTACACTTCCTTACGAACAGGAAGAAGAGGATGATTGGTCATGAATTTTGAACGTGCAAAAAGTATCATACTGATTATTTTGGTTGGGACAAGCATTTTTTTGACTTGGAGCATTTGGACGTATGAGCCTGAATATGATAAATTTGGTGACCAATCGAATTATATAAAGATTAAAAGCGATGTCCAGATTGTTAGTGATGTAGTTAAACCAGTAAGTATCCTTTTTCATGGAAATGGGCAACATTTCCAGACTTCCGATCCGGTGGAAATAAATAAAATGGAAAAAGAATTTTCGCAATGGAGTTTTACCGGCGTAAAAGAGATATCCGTAAAAAGGCTGCAAAGGAAATTTGATGACTTTGTCCATGAAGATGGGTCGATTGAAATCGAATTTTCCGATGATGTGCCCATCTCCCTCTATAAAACGGTATTGAATATTACGGATAAGGACGTGCCTAGCTTTTCATTTGATCGGATCATCATTAAACAAAAGGATATCAGCGGTAATGAATCTGCCGTTTATTTTGTTTCTTACGATCGAGAGAAGATCTATCAAGGTATGGTCGACTCTAAAAGACTAAGAGATTTCATGGATGATTTTTATACGGGTTCTTACAGTAAGCACCCTGAATACACGGCCGAAACCATAAACAGCAAAAGGACGTTGTTCGTTCCGGAAAAATCCATAGAGGTCAACAGACTTCAATATTATATCGACAATTTGGATATTGGAAACCTAAAAAATGCGTTATTTAATGATCCGAAGTATGTACGCCAAGAGCCCGTTTCGACCGGTGAGGAATACACGGATGGAACAAGACTGATGACGATCAATAAAGAGAATTACCTAATTTCTTATATCAATCCGGCACAAAAGAGCAAGCTATTTGACAGCAGTTCCGATGACCTTCTGCAAAAGAGCATTGATTTCATCAATGATCATGCTGGTTGGGAAGATAATAATTATCGCTTTGCTTATATGTCGGAGAATGAGCAACGAGTGGTATTCCGCTTATTCGTAAATGGTTATCCGGCCTTCAATGAATCCGGAATGACTGAAATCGAGCAAATTTGGGGGAAAGAAGAAATATATAGCTACGAGCGCCCGTACTTTTCACTTGCCTCAGTCCTCCCTTCAGAAAAATCGGTAGTGACTTTACCAAGTGGTAGAGAAGTCTTGAATCAGTTGAAATCGAAAGATAATATCGACTTTAAGAGCGTGGAGGACATCTCGATTGGCTATCAACTGAATAAATCCCTGGATTCCAAACTTGTCACACTAGTTACACTTGAACCCACTTGGTATTATCGTATCGGCGATAAATGGTTTATTGTGCCTGGAGATACGGGAGGCGATCAAAGTGGATTGGAATAATACAAAGTCAATTTTCATCATGGTCTTTTTCATTTTGAATATTTTTCTTCTTTATCAATTCCTGGAAAAGATTAATGACTACCAAATAGAAAATTTCACGGAGTCTTCAATAGATGAACTCTTGAAAGAAGATGAGATTTCAATAGAAACCCCACTTCCGAAACAAAAGTTGGATCAATTCCTGATTGCCCAAAGCAAGACTTTCGAGAAGAAAGATATACAGGACCTGAAAAATCAAAAAGCAAAAATCATCGATGATAAGAAGCTCGTAGGTACATTCAAAACACCGGTTAGCATGAAAGCGGAAATTCATGCTGCGGACCTTGATATATTCCTGAAGGAGTATATATTAAATGGAGCTGACTATCACTTTTGGAGCTATGATAAAATCAATCAAACCATCATCTGCTATCAAGTGGCAGATAAAAAGATGTTTTATAACAATAGTAAGGGGAAGGTCACTTTATATCTGAACAAAAAGGGTGAAATCGTCTCCTATGAACAGATGTATTTAGAGGGGATTAAAAAATTCAATAAACCCAAGGAATTAATACCTGCTTTATCTGCTATAGGAGCATTATATGATAATGGTGATATTGATCCCAAAAGCAAAGTCACGAATGTAAAACTAGGTTTTTATAATTCGCTGCAGACGACATCTGTATCACATTTACTTGTGCCAACATGGTGGGTGGTGCTTAATGACAAAACGGATCTCTTCGTGAATGCTATTGATGGAGAGGTCATTGAATTAAATACAGAAGAAAAAATACTGGAGTGAGTATAGATGACTATGCATTTTAGTGTTCTCGCAAGCGGGAGTACAGGAAATGCCTTATTCGTGGAAACGGAGGATCAATCTTTCCTTGTCGATGCCGGCTTAAGCGGTAAGGCTTTGGAAGCATTGTTTCAGGATATAGGCCGTGATATGTCAAAGTTATCCGGTATCCTTGTTACCCATGAACACAGCGACCATATTAAAGGTCTGGGCGTGGTTGCCAGAAAACATAAACTCCCGATCTATGCGAATGCAAAGACATGGAATGCCATGGAACGATCAATCGGTGAAATTGCAACCGAACAAAAATTCACATTTGAAATGGAACAGGTCAAAACGTTCGGCAGTCTTAATATAGAATCTTTTGGTGTTTCTCATGATGCGGCAGAGCCGATGTTTTACGCCTTTCATCATGAAGACAAAAAACTAGTGGTCATCACTGATACAGGGTATGTAAGTGATCGGATGAAAGGAATCATCTCGAATGCCGATGCATATGTATTCGAAAGTAACCATGATGTGTCCATGTTGAGGATGGGAAAATATCCATGGAGCATTAAGCGCCGGATTTTAAGTGATGTTGGTCATGTTTGTAATGAAGATGCAGCCCTTGCAATGAGTGAAGTGGCCGGTGATAAGACCAAGCGGATTTATTTGGCTCACTTAAGCCTTGATAACAATATGAAGGATCTAGCAAGAATGTCGGTAGAACAGACCTTAAAAACAAAGGGGATCATCGTTGGTGATCAATTCTCCTTATATGATACTGATCCGAAAAGACCAACGGAACTTGTTACGTTATAAATAAAAGGAATGGATGAGGGATACCTTGTTCATTCCTTTTTATTTTTAAAATTTCGATTCATAAGTTACTATTCGGATTAAAAGGGGTATCATTTGGTTAGAACTGTATAGGAAAAAGAAAATGGCTGAACCTGGTCAATTTTAAATTTCCCTTTAAATAAAAGCATACATTTTTTTAGAAAATTTTCGGTAAATGAGTATAATTGAGGGAGGATACCAAACAATAGAATTGCTATAATTCATTCCTAAAATGAGAGGATGGAACGGTCTTGGGTTATTATGATCAGAATGATGAGAACCAAAATAAACGGAAAAAGAGCAATACGAGCTATTTTTTAGCTGGCTTGGGAGGCGCCATCATTGGGGCTTTACTTATTTTATTATTTTTTCCGGGAAGTGGACTGTTAAATAACGAAACTACAACGGAAAAATCAACGGGGAGTGAGCCCACTAAGCAGTCCCAGGAAAACCTTACTGTAGATGTAACAAGTGCCGTCACCAATGCTGTAGATAAGGCCAGCGACGCAGTGGTCGGCATCTCTAACATTCAGAAAACGAACTTCTGGGATCAAGGGGGCAACGCCGAGGACAGTTCAGCCGAAGCTGGCACTGGTTCTGGTGTCGTCTATAAAAAAGACGGGGGCAAGGCCTATATTGTCACGAATAACCACGTCATTGAAGGCGCTAATGAATTGGAAGTGACATTAAGTGATGGCACTAAATTGCCAGCTAAACTACAAGGTAGTGACCCATGGACCGATTTAGCGGTCATTGTCGTGAATGGTGATAAAATCAAAACCATTGCTGAATTCGGAAAATCCAGCAAATTGAAACCAGGTGAGCCCGTGATTGCCATCGGTAACCCATTAGGCCTCCAATTCTCCGGATCAGTCACACAAGGGATCATCTCCGGTTTGGAGCGTACGATAGACGTGGATATCAATGAGGACGGACAAGTCGATTGGAATGCAGAGGTCATCCAGACCGATGCGGCGATTAACCCAGGCAACAGCGGAGGAGCACTCGTTAATATGTCAGGGCAGGTCATCGGAATAAATTCCATGAAGATAGCAGAAAATGCGGTGGAAGGAATCGGTCTTTCCATTCCAATTGATTCAGTTATTCCAATTATTAATGATATTGAGGAATTTGGTGAAGTGAAACGTGCATACTTGGGTGTGAACTTAACATCCGTAAAGGAAATTTCCCAATACCATCAGAAAAATACATTAAAGTTGCCAAGGAAAGTTACTGCGGGTGTTGCAATAACAGGCGTTCAAAGCAACTCTCCTGCATCTAGAGCAGGATTGAAGGAATTTGACGTCATTGTGGGAATGGATAATGAAAAAATCCATGACGTCGTGGAATTAAGGAAATACCTTTACATTGATAAGAAAATCGGTGATAAAGTTAAAATCATTTATTACCGTGACGGAAAGAAAGAAACTACGGAAGTCAAGCTTTCAAGCAGCGAAATCTAAAACGGAAAGGACAGGGGGCAGTCATTGCTTCCTGTCTTTTATCTTTCCTTGTGATTTTCTTATTTTTTGTTACGATTACCTGTGGATATATACTGAAATTAGAGATTTCACGTAACTTGTGGATAATTGGGAATAAGTACTTGGAGTAATGAGTGAGAAAGGAGGAATGAAAGATGAAATTATATTGCTGTCAGGAACACGTGGACATGGCGCTGGATGAAGTGGTATACGAATGTGAAACATATCCTGTGTTAACGCTGGTTTCTGAAGAAAAACAGTTATCAACAACCTGTGAATATTGTCGAAACGTGGCAATATATCTAGTAGGGAACTAATATTCCCATACAAGATGTGGATAGATTTTGTGGATATGTGGATAACTATTGTGGATAACATGTTTGTAACCTGTTCTTAACATTTTCCGAAGAATGAACTGGAGGGTAGAATTATTGTTGATAAAAGCATTTTTGTATACACTATAATGGCCATTTAGGAAAGTGGACCCTTGGGAAAATCAATCATAATCCTTATCGAAGCTGAACATAGGACCATCCACATTTTCACGATGAACATTAAAAATAAATGAAGGTTACCGTTGCCGCTTTCAGGGGCAGCGGTTTTTACTTTAAGGGCCATGGAACCCCCCATTAAAAATTGGCAAGGATATGCTTGTTTTGCTTATAGGTCACTCTAAGGTATGATATAAGATAGGCAAAAATCCAACAACTGAAAGTAAAAACATAATGAAAGTTAGAGGATATATATGAAAATAACGATTATTACTGTTGGCAAGCTAAAGGAAAAATACTTAAAGCAAGGAATTGCTGAATATACAAAAAGGTTAAGTGCCTATGCTAATATAGAACTTGTTGAAGTACCGGATGAAAAAGCTCCAGAGAACCTGAGTGCTGCGGACATGGATATCGTAAAGCAAAAGGAAGGTGAACGTATCCTGGCCAAAGTCAGCCCGGACACCTACGTAATAACGCTTGAAATCAATGGAAAACAGCTTACTTCCGAGCAGCTGGCCACTCAAATCGATCAGCTCGCCACTTATGGAAAGAGCAAAATTGCCTTTATTATTGGCGGGTCTCTTGGGCTTAGCACTGAGGTGGTTTCAAGAAGTGATTATGCCCTTTCCTTCTCTAAAATGACCTTTCCGCATCAATTAATGAAACTAGTTCTATTGGAGCAAATATATCGGGCTTTTCGGATAAATAGAAATGAACCATATCATAAATGAAAGAGTTAATTCCGGGGAATTTAAAAATTAAAACTTAATGAAATGAAAAGAGGGTAACGAATGAATAAAGAGTCCATTTATGGTTTAACATTCGAACAATTGACAGCATGGCTTTTGGACCATGGCCATAAAAAATTCAGAGCTTCCCAAGTCTGGGAGTGGCTTTATAGAACACGTGTGACGAGTTTCTCTGAAATGACGGATGTTAATAAAGAGTGCATAAAATTACTTGAAGAGCACTTTGTCATCCAGACTTTGACTGAGCACGTTAAGCAAGAATCAGCAGATGGTACGATCAAGTTCTTGTTTAAATTACAGGATGGAAACCTTATCGAAACGGTTATGATGAGACATAAATACGGTATTTCGGTTTGTGTCACCACCCAAGTGGGCTGCAATATTGGCTGCAGTTTCTGTGCCAGTGGATTATTGGCCAAAAGCCGTGATTTATCCAGCGGGGAAATAGTGGAACAAATCATGAACGTTCAATTGCATCTAGATAAATTGGAACAAGAGGATGTTGTAAGCCATGTTGTTGTAATGGGTATTGGTGAGCCGTTCGATAACTTTGAAAATATGATAGACTTTTTGAAGGTGCTCATGGACCATAAGGGTCTTGCTATCGCTGCTAGGCGGATCACTGTTTCGACGAGCGGTCTTGCCAACAAGATTTATGAATTCACCGATACTAAATTACAGGTGAATCTGGCCATCTCATTACATGCGCCGAATAATGAACTTAGGACACGAATCATGAAAATAAACCGAGGTATTCCGATAGAAAAATTAATGAAGTCTCTTGATTATTATTTAGAGAAAACGAATAGAAGAATTACGATTGAATATATCCTATTGAAAGATGTCAATGACCATCAAGAAGAAGCCGAGCAACTCGCCGACCTTCTTGATGACAAAAAACATCGGCTCTATGTCAACCTGATTCCATATAATCCTGTAGATGAGCATAGTCAATACCAAAGAAGTGAAAAAGAGTCGGTTCTCTCGTTCTATGATACGCTGAAAAAGAGAGGCGTAAATTGTAAAATCCGCCAAGAACATGGAACGGATATTGATGCAGCTTGCGGACAGCTAAGAAGCAAACAAATCAAGAAAGCTGAAGCCCAATAACTTACCAAGTGGGACCAAGCCATAAACCCCATTAAAAGAGGCCGCATATTTCGCGGCCTCTCAGGGTGTGATTTTATTATTTAGCTATTTCTTTTACCGAGGCGACTTCATACGTAGTTAGCTCGCTGCCTAGAATTGGAGATTCTTTTTTAGCTTCACCGGAACTTGGTTCAGGCCGTTTATGTGCAGCTTTGAATGCATCGCTATTTCTCCAAGCGGTAAAGGCATCAAGGTTTTCCCAGTACATGTTAACGCTTAGTTCATCGTGATCCGATAAGTTCTGCGTTAATAATACTTCAACTTTTACGAAGCCTTCCGTAGTATCAAGTGGACCTGGAGCAGTGAATCCTGGGGCCATGACTGCCCCCATACCTTTTTTGACTCTGATTCTATTCGTTACGATTATCATAAATCAGCACTCCTTTTGGATATCGGCTTTTAATCTACCCTGTTTCCGCTTTAATATCATACATATTTTAGCATATTGAAAGAAGCAGGGTCCATTTTGATTAATCAAGATCATTGAATCCGGAATGACCAACCTTTTTAATGATGATGAAGTTTCATTATATTGAAATAAGTCAATTGAATTTGGTTATTACAAGGTTTATCGTTTCATATCGCGTATAATAGAACCTTGTATAAGGAAATTATGATTACGGAAACAATAATGTAAGATACTAAATAACAAAAGAGGCTGTTATATGAATGAATTGAATTTTACTGATTATACATTAAGTGATGAAATTGTAAGGGCATTAGAAAGCTTGGGTTACCAACGTCCAACCGAAGTACAGCGCGAAGTGATTCCAGTGGCATTGAAAAGGCAGGATCTTGTCGTAAAATCCCAAACAGGCAGTGGCAAGACCGCTGCATTCGGCATACCGATATGCGAAATGGTCGATTGGGAGGAGAATAAGCCTCAGGCGCTTATTTTAACACCGACACGTGAGCTTGCTGTACAGGTAAAAGAGGATATTACGAATATAGGCAGATTTAAACGGATAAAGGCAACGGCGGTTTATGGAAAACATCCATTCGCTTTGCAAAAAGCGGAATTGAAACAAAAGAGCCATGTAGTCGTTGGAACCCCGGGGCGTGTTCTGGATCATATCGAGAAAGGGACATTCGTCCTGGAACGCTTAACTCATTTAGTAATTGATGAAGCGGATGAAATGCTGAATATGGGCTTCATTGAACAAGTGGAGGCCATCATTAAAGAGCTTCCGAAAGAAAGAGTAACCATGCTGTTCTCCGCTACGTTACCTGAGAGCATAAAAAAGCTTTGTAAGCAGTATATGAAAGATCCTTTGGATATTGAAATCAAGGCTAAGGGGTTAACGACCGAAAAAATTGAACATGCTCTTATTGAAGTGAGAGAGGATGATAAGTTTTCCCTGCTTAGAGATGTCACAATCACGGAAAACCCCGATAGCTGCATCATTTTCTGTCGGACGAAAGATAGGGTCGACCAAGTATGTGAAATGCTAATGGATCAGGAATATCCTTGTGATATGATTCACGGCGGCATGCTTCAGGAAGATCGTCTTGCAGTGATGAATGAATTCAGAAGAGGTGAATTCCGCTATTTGGTTGCGACAGATGTTGCTGCACGCGGAATTGACATCGACAATATAACCCATGTGATTAACTATGACCTGCCATTGGAAAAGGAAAGTTACGTACATCGAACTGGAAGAACGGGCCGTGCAGGTAAAAAAGGAAAAGCCATTACTTTTGTGACGCCGTACGAAGACAAATTCCTTACTGAGATTCAAGGATATATCGGTTTTGAAATCCCTAAGATGCCCGTTCCATCAAAAGAGGATGTCTCCAATAAAAAAATGGATTTCGAAGCAAAACTGGAAGCTCGTCCAAAGATAAAAAAAGATAAAAGTGAAAAATTGAATAAACAAATCATGAAGCTGTATTTTAATGGCGGAAAGAAAAAGAAAATCAGGGCTGTTGATTTTGTCGGAACTATCGCAAAGATTGATGGAGTGAATGCTGAGGATATCGGGATCATTACGATTCAGGATAATGTTTCTTATGTGGAAATATTGAATGAAAAGGGACCGCTTGTCTTGAAAGTGATGAAAAATACGAAAGTAAAAGGGAAACTTTTGAAGGTTTCAGAGGCCTTTAAGAACTAAAGGTGCCGAATAAAAAAGAAGCGGGAAGATGAAAATCTGTCTTTCCGCTTCTTTTTTTATTTGTATTTTAATATAATGAAAAATTGACCTTAAGAATATTACGTTACGTCCCCAGTGATTCAAAACTGGGGATTTTTTGTTTTTTGAAGACGGGAAGGATCTTTTTCTGAATTCTGTTTAGCCGTCAAATGAGAGTGGTATATGAGGAAGGATTACACAATTGTTTCAAATTTTAAAGTAAGTACATACAACACGAATTAAACTGAATTTCTAAGACATGGAGGGGAATGAAAAGGATGAAAAAAGAAAATGAAAACGGAAGAATCAATGAACAAAGTAAGCAAAGACAGTTGGAACAATATCGAGTGGACGATAACGGGAAAAAGATGACGACTAACCAAGGTTTGCGCATTTCAGAGGATGAACATTCTTTGAAAGCGGGAACCCGTGGTCCAACTTTGATGGAGGACTTTCATTTCCGTGAAAAAATGACTCACTTTGACCATGAGCGTATTCCTGAACGGATTGTCCATGCGCGTGGTTCCGGAGCACATGGATATTTTCAGGTATATGAGCCGATGGCCGAATATACAAAGGCAAAGTTCCTTCAAGACCCTTCAGTCAAGACACCAGTATTTGTTCGTTACTCCACGGTAGCAGGTTCACGCGGATCGGCAGACTCGGTTCGTGATGTCAGGGGATTCTCTACAAAGTTTTATACCGAGGAAGGAAACTATGATCTGGTCGGAAATAATATTCCGGTATTCTTTATCCAGGATGCCATTAAGTTCCCGGATTTAATTCATGCGGTTAAACCGGAGCCTCATAATGAAATACCTCAGGCCGCGTCTGCCCATGATACCTTTTGGGACTTCGTTGCCAACAATGAAGAAACGGCACATATGATCATGTGGCATCTTTCTGATAGGGCCATACCAAGAAGTTTCCGGATGATGGAAGGGTTTGGGGTCCACACTTTCCGTTTTGTGAATGAAGAAGGTGTGGCCCATTTCGTTAAATTCCATTGGAAGCCTGTACTGGGAGTTAAATCCCTTGTCTGGGATGAGGCGCAGAAAATTGCAGGGAAAAATCCTGATTTTCACCGTCAAGATCTGTGGGAAGCAATAGATACTGGAAATTATCCTGAATTTGAATTCGGCGTGCAAATGATTAAGGAAGAAGATGAATTCAAATTCGACTTTGATATCCTTGATCCTACTAAACTATGGCCGGAAGAACAAATCCCGGTGAAAATAATCGGGAAAATGGTTTTGAATCAAAATACAGATAACTTTTTTGCAGAGACGGAACAGATAGCTTTCCATCCGGGGCATGTTGTACCGGGTATAGATTTTTCAAATGATCCGCTGCTTCAGGGACGTTTGTTCTCATACACCGATACCCAGCTATCCCGATTAGGAGGCCCAAACTTTCATGAGCTTCCGATTAATAGGACGGTTGCCCCCGTTCATAATAATCAACGCGATGGTATGCACCGAATGTCAATAAATCCCGGACCGGTCAGCTACCACAAAAATTCCCTTGCAGGTAACTCTCCAGAACCTGCTTCAGAAGAGGAAGGCGGCTATGCACATTATCAGGAAAAAGTCGATGGCAGGAAGGTCCGTCAACGCAGTGAAAGCTTCAAGGATCATTACAGCCAAGCTAAACTATTCTGGAATAGCATGACGGAAGTGGAGAAAGAGCATATTATTCAGGCTTTCCACTTTGAAGTGGGAAAAGTGAAAAGTAAGGACGTTCAGCAGCAAATTGTCGAGATGTTCAGCAATGTTGATGTCGAACTGGCAAAAACAATCGCTTTTGGAGTGGGAGTTAATCCTCCAACAAACAAGAGTGAAGTCAAAATGGATTTAGCTTCTCCGGCTTTAAGCCAGGAGCAAATGAAAGTGAACACGGCCGTTTCAAGAAAAGTGGCCATCTTGGCTGCAGATGGTTTCAACGGGTCAGAGGTTAATCAAGTCTTGGAATCATTTAAATCAGCAGGTATAACTACTGAAATCATCAGTCTTAATCGTGGAGTGATTACAAGTTCTGAAGGACAGCAGGCCGAGGTGAATCAGACATTCCTGACAGCCGATTCGGTACTTTTCGATGCTGTATATGTGGCAGGAGGCCAGGAGAGTGTCGATGCTTTAAAGGCATCCAAGGAACCAATTTACTTTGTTGATGAAGCCTACAATCATTTCAAAGCGATTGGTGCAGGAAAAGAAGGAGCCGAGATCTTATCGAAGGCAGGCATCGTTTCCAATGATCCAGCCTCAGGCATTGTAGCTGTTACGGATAATAATAGTGGTACTGCCTTTATCGAGGCAATTGCCAAGCACCGTCACTGGAGTCGCGCTTAATATTGGATGAAAAACCCCCAGACATGAAGTCGGGGGGTTTTTCAATAAAGTCATTTCGTATCTAGCTACTTCGCTTTTTCTTCAAGGAGCGAGGCAATGCCAACAATCACCTTTGTGGCCAGTACCATATTGTCGACGGAAATAAATTCATACTTGCCATGAAAGTTCTCGCCGCCCGTAAAGATGTTAGGTGTCGGCAATCCCATATACGATAATTGAGATCCATCAGTACCACCGCGTATAGGTGAGATTATCGGTTTTATACCGAGTTTCTCCATTGCTTCATGGGCAATATCCACGATTTCCTTCACGGGTTCAATTTTTTCCTTCATGTTGAAGTATTGGTCGTGTAATTCAAGCTGGATACGCTTTTGCCCATATTTTTCTTTTAAATCTTCGATGACTTTTGTCATATATTCCTTACGATCATTAAATTTTTGGCGGTTGAAATCCCTGATGATGTAAGAAAGCTTGGTCTCTTCCACATCACCGTGAAATGAAATCAGATGATAAAATCCTTCGTAACCCTCCGTATATTCCGGTGCTTCTGCCACTGGGAGCTTATTATGGAATTCCATGGCGATTTTAGCCGAGTTCACCATTTTTCCTTTAGCGGTACCAGGGTGAATATTCGTCCCTTTGATCAGGATTTTGGCCGATGCTGCATTGAAGCTCTCGTATTCAAGTTCCCCAAGCGGTCCACCGTCCACGGTATAGGCAAATTGGGCATTAAACGCATTTACATCAAACTTATGGGGTCCCCTGCCGATTTCCTCATCGGGAGTAAAGGCAACACGGATTTTTCCATGCTTGATTTCCGGATGCTGGATCAAATAATCCATGGCAGTCATGATTTCGGCAATGCCAGCCTTATTATCCGCTCCTAACAGGGTTGTACCATCCGTCGTTATCAAGGTATGCCCTTCATAATTCTTAAGCGAAGGGAAATCATCAGGTGAGAGGATGACATCCAATTTTTCATGTAAAGTAACATCTTTACCATCATAGTTGTCAACGATCTGTGGTTTGACATCTTTCCCAGTGAAATCCGTAGCTGTATCGATATGAGCCAAAAATCCAACTGTTGGGACATTCTTATCTGAATTGGCTGGCAAGGTAGCCATGACATAACCATTCTGATCCATTGTGACTTCCTTCATCCCAATTGATTGAAGTTCCTGGACCAATGTATTTGCCAAGGTTAACTGTCCGGGTGTAGAGGGGCATGAGGGATTTGCATCATTCGATTGGGTATCCACTTTAACATAAGAAGTGAATCTTTCAATGATTTCATTTTTCACGTTCCTTCAACTCCTTTTCCCTTATCTTACCATGATTGCTTCGAATGGAAAAATTATCTTTCCGTGGGTAACGATCCAATTGCATTGTGAAGGAATGATACTCCTGGGTTTTCAAGGGCGATGTCATCAGTAAAGAACAGCACATCTCCAAACGACATGCTGTTCCTTGCTATCTCATTTTAGAGTGGTGTCGTTTTAAGGTACATCATTTAATGCCCATACGGATACGCTTTTCCCATGAACGGGAAAGGTCGCGAAACCATCTGCTTCAATGATAATGTGGTCATCTCTATGATAGGTTAAATCACTCCAGGTTTCACCAGCTCGATGTTCACCGACGAACATCCTTTTTTCACTGTTGTGATCTCCATTTGAGATAATGACGGCACACCCCGAGCCTTCTAGCTCTTTAACCCCGAGCCGGACCCAGCCTATCGTATTTTGATCGTCAAAATAGTCCGTCTGTTCTCCGTAAGCTTTTTCATACCTAGCATATAAGAGACGATCTAGAATATCCTTTTTTCCAGGTACCGGAGAAGGCCCGCCGATTCCATAATAGTCCCCGTAAAAGACACAGGGATAACCGCAAAGCCTAAGCAAGATAAGTGCATATGCCGATGGTTTAAACCAGTCCTTTACCCAAGACTCCAGTGATTCATGAGGTTGGGAGTCGTGGTTGTCGACAAAAGTGACGGCCTGTGCCGGATTGGTTTGGACGAGGGTATCATCAAAGATGGTTGAGAGGTCGAAGTCAGTTCCTGCTTTTGAAGCCTCGTGAAATTTATAATGCAGGGAAACATCGAACAAGTTGAGGTCATGATTGGTTTGATCTAAGTAAGTTTGACAAGGTTTAACATCCGCCTTCCAAAATTCGCCGACCATGAAGAAATGTTCCTTTGTATAAGGAATGAGTTCCTTTAGAAATTCGTTGATGAATTCATAATCAATATGTTTAACGGCGTCCAAACGAAAACCATCACACTTTAACGTATCAACCATCCATTTTCCCCAGCTGATCATTTCCTGACGAACTTCTGGCAGACTGTAATCGATGTTGGCAAACATTAAATAATCATAGTTGCCGAATTCATCGATGACATGCTTATTCCAATGCTTATTTTCCCCTGTAATCCGATAAACACCCATCTTGTCGTTTTTGGCATCATAGTCCGTACCATTAAAATGAGTATGGTTCCACTTAAAATCAGAGTATTGATTTTTACGGCCTGGAAAATCGAATGTTGTCCAGCCTTCAATTTCAAATGGTTCTGAGATATCTTCCATGCGGTTGTCCGGATTGACTTCAATGACTTCAAATTTTTCGGTTCCATCAGCTCCTGCTTTGTGGTTCATGACTAAATCGATATAAACGCAAAGTCCGTAGTTATGACAGGTGGCTATCGCTTGAAGCAATTCATCTTTTGTCCCGTATTTGGTACGAACGGTTCCTTTTTGGTCAAATTCCCCCAAATCGTATCCGTCATATATTCCATATCCATTATCCCCAATGGATTGCCCTTTGGTAACTGGCGGAAGCCAAACGCAATCAATTCCTGTATCCTTCAACTTGGAGGCTGCATACCTCAATCTGTCCCAATGAGAACCATCCGCCTCAAGATGCCACTCGAAAAATTGCATCATCGTATGATTTCTTTTCATCCGTTCCCCCCCTGACACCGACACGTTTTGACAAAATTGAAGCTGAACGATCGGATAAAGTAATAGTGAAAATCTTTACCCTCTAATTTCAAATGATAAACAAGTAAACAATCCCTCTGAATAGAGGTTCATTCACCTCTCTATTTTACTATTTTATACCAAGTAAGGGTATTTTATATTGATTAGCAGCTAAAAATTAATAAAAGGTGGCGGAATAATCCGGTTAAAGTATAAGGAAGGCGGAAAACGATATAGTTTAAGGTTTTGGTCTAAAGTCATCGGCGAAAGTAATGGAAGGCTTTACACCAATTCAATAAAAAAGAATCCCTATTATTCTAAACTGGTAATAGTTTGTTTAAACAATATCATTTTAAAAGAACTTAGCACTTTCGCATATTCCATTATAGGGCCCTTTATGGAATAACATGACTAACGTTAATAAATAACAATAATGTAAGGTGCTTTTTAAGTTGTGGTTACTGTCAAAAAGCCATTCCCGCCACCCTTCAAACCATTCTTTGGTGACTCCTCATTTTCATAATTTTCATCTTCGCTTAGCTTAGAAACACAACTATATAAAACCTTTCTGTTTAATGTATAAATAGGGATCAAGTCCCAATTTTAACCTTTTCATAATTTTACTGGAAATTACTAGAAGAAAGATGAGCGGATTTACTTATTGAGAATAATTATCATTGTCAGTAGAATGAATTTCATGATAATGATAATTATTCTCAATTAATTTAATACATGGAGGCTCACTATGGTAACGAACATGCTTACAAAAAATGATCAATTACTGGAACAACAGAACACAAGGGAATCAAATGCCCGATCTTATCCTAGAAGATTACCCATGGCCATCGATCAAGCGGAGGGAATTTATTTAACAGACATGGACGGAAAAAGATATATTGATTTTCTTGCCGGCGCTGGAACATTAGCACTCGGACACAATCATCCGGCTGTGCTTGAAGCAATGGAAAAAGTTCTTAAGAATAAACGGCCTTTACATACATTGGACTTTACGACACCAATCAAGGAGCAGTTCGTTGATGAAATTTTTGAAAGCCTGCCTGAAGAATTCAGAAAAAATGCAAAAATTCAATTCTGTGGTCCTACTGGCGGAGATGCCATTGAGGCAGCACTTAAATTAGTTAAAACAGCCACAGGCAACAGAAGCATTTTATCCTTCCAAGGGGCTTACCACGGGGCAACCCATGCAACCATGTCAATCAGCGGTAATACAAAACCAAAGGAAAAAATACAAGGGTTAATGCCGGATGTACATTTCCTGCCGTATCCCTATCAATATCGCTGTCCCTTTGGAATTGGCGGAGAAGAGAGCCATAAAATCAGTAGTCAGTATATCGAAAATCTACTAAACGATCCTGAGTCCGGTTTATTGGCACCTGCAGGAATGATTTTAGAGGCAGTACAAGGAGAGGGTGGTTCCATTCCCGCTCCAATTCCATGGCTTAAGGAAATCAGAAGAATAACAAAAGAGAAGGGCATTCCGTTAATTATCGACGAGGTTCAATCCGGTATCGGCCGGACAGGGAAAATGTTTGCCTTTGAACATGCAGGAATCGTTCCGGATGTTCTGGTCTTATCAAAAGCAATAGGGGGGAGTCTTCCATTATCGGTTGTGATTTATAACAAAGAGTTGGACATATGGTCTCCAGGCGCACATATCGGTACGTTCCGTGGAAATCAATTGGCGATGGCAGCGGGAACAGCAACTTTAAAGTATATGAAAGAGACGAATCTTGTGGATCATGCCGCTAAAATGGGAGAAACCTTAAGTAATATTCTTAAAGATTTGCAAAAGGATTTTCAGCAAATCGGGGATGTTAGAGGCCGTGGATTAATGGTCGGTGTGGAAATGGTCAACCATGAAGAACCGCAAAACGCGAACGGAAGCTATCCAGCTGATTCCGAACTTGCCAGTGCCATTCAGCAGGAATGTTTTCAAAGAGGGTTGATTTTGGAAGTTGGCGGCAGACATGGAAGTGTAGTGAGGTTTTTGCCTCCATTGATCGTAACGGAATCCCAGCTTTATGAAGCCACTGCAATTTTTGAACAGGCTGTTCGTGCAGCTGTTGCTAGAGGGTGAATGATCAATGATCGAAATGATAACTAAAACTAAAACTAAAACTGATTTTGCCTATTCTCCATTATTTTTGAACAACGAAGAAGGTTTCAATAACTATAGCCAGTCATTAAAAATCATAGAAAAAAAGCTGACGAATTTTTTAAAGGGGAACAATCTGGCTTACTCTGGGAAAAAACCGAATGAAATAGAAGCAAGGTTAAACGAGGTGACCCTCGCTTCCTTAAAAGGGGAGACAATGGAAGCAGTAGCTGCTGAGCTTGCAGAGTTTGTTATTAATGACAGCATCAATGTACACAGCCCTACTTGTATCGGACATTTGCATTGCCCGACACTAATACCTGCAGTGGCTGCCGAAATGATTATCGGTACGTTGAATCAATCCATGGATTCATGGGACCAAAGCTCGACGGCAACCTTCGTTGAAGAGCATTTAATAGATTGGCTATGCAGTCAGGTAGGGTTGCCTGAACAAGCGGATGGGATTTTCACAAGCGGTGGAACCCAATCTAATTATATGGGACTGCTATTGGCGAGGGACGCTTATTGTAAGCGTTACTGGGATGTGGATGTTCAACAGCATGGCTTGCCGGTCGAGGCGAAAAAATTGCGGATTTTATGCTCCGAGGCTGCCCACTTTACAGTTCGTAAATCAGCGGCACAGCTGGGGCTTGGAGAACAGGCAGTGATCACGGTTAAAACGGATTCAAATCATCGTATGTCTATGGGTGAATTAAACAACGAGTTACTGCTTTTAGAGGAACAGGGTTTACTTCCATTTGCTATCGTTGCTACTTGCGGAACGACGGATTTCGGTTCAATCGATCCATTTCATGAAGTATCCCTAGCAGCAAGGAAGAATGGGATATGGCTGCATGTGGACGCCGCATATGGCGGCGCGATGATTTTAAGTAAGGATTACAAAGAGTTAATCAGCGGAATTGAACTGGCAGACTCGATTACGGTTGATTTTCACAAATTATTCTACCAACCCATCAGTTGTGGTGCCTTTCTTGTCTCGGATACCAACTCATTTCAATTTATCCAGCATCACGCCGATTACTTGAATCCACAGGAAGATGAAGCGGAGGGCATGGTTCACTTGGTCAATAAATCGGTGCAAACGACGAGAAGGTTCGATGCACTGAAACTTTGGATGTCATTGAAGGTTGTCGGACTGGATACCTTTGCCGAAATGATTGACTATACTTGTCATCTTGCACGTGAAGTGGCTGTGAAGATCGATCAAGCGGAAGGATTCAGTGTATTAAATAAAGGCCCTGAATTGAATGCGGTTGTATTCCGTTATAATCCCGAGGGAGAAAGTGATCAGTTAGTAAATCAATTAAATAAACAGATTCAGCAAGAATTACTGAAAAGCGGACGGGCATTTTTAGCAAAAACGCGTTTTGACGGACAGGTGTATTTAAAAATGACACTATTGAATCCAATGACAAGGCTTGAACACATAGAGGGAATTTTAGACGAAATCCGAGTATTAGGTGAAATGTTCAAGATGATGGAGGAATGAAGATGAATGGTAAGCAGATAGCTGAAAGGGCGACGATGCAAAGCTTTCTGAATTGTTATTTCCGGGAAACTGGAAATTGCAGTTTGGAGGAAACGAAGAACTGGCCTGATTTGGAGGGTTCTATTCCGGATTCATTATTAGTCAGTAATCTCTTATCCCAAGATATTGCATTGCTAGTTCCATTGAAATATTGGTCGGAAACGGGGCGTCATATTTTTACCTTCCCGATTTACTACCAAAATGCATCCAAACAAGTACGTGAATTAGATTATGTGACGATGGTCTCGATTGTTTCTAAAGAATTATTGAATGAGCAGGGCAGGACGGATAGTGAAGATGAATTGATGCTGCGTATCATCCTGAGCAGCCAAAATATTCAACGGTATGTGGAAGCAAGGACAGAAGACATTGATGCGCTTCAAAGTCCTGATTTTACCTTTATCGAAGCGGAGCAGTCGCTATTATTTGGGCACCTGTTCCATCCTACACCGAAAAGTAAGCAGGGCATTTCAGAAAAAGATGAATGGATCTATTCACCCGAATTAAAAGGTGAGTTTCAGCTGCACTACTTCCTGGCAGAGCCTTCGATCGTCATCCAAGATTCTAGTGAAGTCCGATCGGCAAGTGAAATCATTAAACAGGAACTAGCCGGTGACTTGGAGATTTCGAGTGAATTCCGTGACACGTATTGCCAAAAGGAAAGCCGGTATAGCATTATCCCAGCACATCCGCTCCAGGCAAAAGTGCTTATCGAAAAAGAAGAAGTTAAAAGGCTTATCGAGCAAGGAACACTAATTTACGTTGGACCGCTTGGGAAAAAATTCACGGCTACCTCTTCTTTTAGAACGGTATATAGTGCCACATCGAGATATATGTACAAATTTTCCGTTCCGGTCAAAATCACGAATTCGTTACGTGCAAATCTGCAAAAAGAACTTGATCGTGGTGTGGAAATCGCTAAATTAATAGATTCAAAAGTGGGAGACGTGCTAAAAGAACAGCATCCCTCCTTCCGTATTATTAAGGACCCTGCTTATCTAACGATCAAAACAACAGAACAAGAATCAGGATTCGATGTTGATATCCGGGAAAACCCTTTTTATGAAAACAATGAACAAGCAAGTCTGATTGCAGGCTTGTGCCAAGATAATGCCTATGGTGCACCATCAAGGCTTGGAGCGATCATCCGCAAATTATCAGCTGATGAAAACCGCAGTACCGAAGAGGTAAGTAAGGATTGGTTCAAAACTTATCTTTCAATGACATTAAAACCGATGCTTTGGCTATTTGAAGTGTATGGAATCGTTTTAGAAGCCCATCAACAAAATTCCATCATTCAACTTCAAGATGGGTATCCATCCACTTTTTATTATCGCGATAATCAAGGGTATTACTATTGTGAGTCCAAAGTGGACAGGCTGTTGAAGATCCTGCCTGAACTAAGTGAAAAAAGCTTCACGATTTGTTCTGATGAAGTCGCTGAAGAAAGACTGCAATACTATTTCTTTTTTAATCACTTATTAGGCTTGATCAATAATTTTGGTACGGAAGGGTTAGTATCAGAGAAAACCCTGTTACAGCTTGTTCAGGAACAACTGGAAACAAGCAGCAGGGAAAGCGGAGATGAGGGGTTGAATCGAGTTATTGCAAGGTTGCTTCATGCCCGGGAATTATCTTGTAAGGCTAATTTACTGACGCGGTTTCATGATATGGATGAACTTGTTGGTTCACTTGAGACGCAATCCGTTTATACGACCATTGAAAATCCTTTCGCGCAGGGGGGTTTAGCCGTCCATGAAAAATAGTTATGAAGAAATGCTGAAGGACTGTAATCAACAGCTTTCATTCGTCAAAGTTGAATTTGAGAGGGATTTAGATACACTGCATAAATGGATGCATGAAGATCATGTGATACCATACTGGAATTTGAATTTCACAAAAGAAAAATTTGCTGTTCATTTGCAAAAGGCATTGGCTGATGCACACCAAACACTCTATTTAGGCTGCCTGGACTCAATCCCAATGAGCTATTGGGAATCGTATTGGGTAAAAGGCGATATCATCGAAGATTATTATCAGTCCGAAGAGGGAGATCAAGGCATTCATTTACTCATTGGTGATCCAGATTATCTTGGAAAAGGACTGGCTTTGCCGTTCTTACGTGCAATGGTGAAATACCAACTACTTACTGCTAGAACAAAAAAGGTGATGGCAGAACCGGATATCCGGAACGCAAAGATGATTCATCTATTTGAAAAGTGTGGGTTTACCCCAATTAAAGAAATTGAGCTCCCTGACAAAACAGCATTACTCATGGCATGTACACGGGAGAATTTCGAGAGGAAGTGGAAGTATGGAGAAGCAACAATCTATCTATGACCTGGTAGGGATAGGGATAGGTCCCTTTAATCTTGGACTTGCAGCCCTTTTGGAGAAAAGCCCGGAGTTGAATGCAGTCTTTTTTGAGAAAAAGCAGGAATTCAATTGGCATGAAGGGATGCTGTTGGAGGGGACAACTCTGCAGGTACCGTTCTTTGCTGACCTAGTCAGCATGGCAGATGTGACAAGTCGATATAGTTATCTGAATTATTTACAGCAGCATGACCGGCTTTATCATTTCTACTTCCTTGAAAAATTCTTGATTCCACGAAAAGAATATAACGACTATTGCCGCTGGACTGCCAATCAACTTGATAGCTGCTGTTTTGGAAAAGCGGTGGAGGCGGTGGAGTATATAGGGAATCAAGATGAAACCTTCTATCAAATCAGTGTAAGGGATGAACAAACACAAAAGATCGAAGTCTATTATAGCCGCCATGTAGTCATGGGAATTGGAAGTGCCCCGACTGTGCCGGCTGCATTTAGTCCATATAAAGGAGAGAGCATCCTTCATTCGGCCGATTATTTACGGAACAAAGAAAATGTCCTGAAGAAAAAATCCATCACGGTTGTCGGATCTGGACAGAGTGCGGCCGAGGTCTTTGAAGATCTTCTGAATGAGCAGGAGAAGCATGGTTACCAGCTAAACTGGTATACAAGGTCCAAAGGGTTTTTCCCTATGGAATATTCAAAACTTGGGTTGGAGTACTTCACTCCGGATTACCTTGATTTCTTTTATCGGCTGCCACAGGAAAAGAAGGATGACATTTTACCAAAACAAGACCTCTTGTATAAAGGAATCAGCGCGACAACAATTGCGGCGATTTTTGACAAGATGTATGAAAAATCGATTGGAAATGCAGAGCTTTCCATTGAACTTAGGGCGATGACGGAAGTTGCATCCGTAGAGCCAACTGAAAATGGCTGGACATTGAAATGTTCACAATGGGTGGAAGAAAGTGAATTTGATGTGGATACAGAGGCTGTTGTTTTTGGAACGGGCTATAAATCGACCGTTCCGGCATTTCTTGACACCATGGAAGAGCTTTTAATCCGCGATGATTTAGGCCGTCTTGCAATTACGAAAGACTATCGGATTGGAACGACCATCTCTACAGCGAATCATCTTTTTATTCAAAATGGCGAGGTACATACGCATGGCGTGGGGGCACCTGATCTAGGATTAGGGGCATTCCGAAATTCCATTATTATCAATCAATTGGCAGGTAAAGAGGTTTATCCATCCGAGCCAAAGGGTGCTTTTCAGTCATTCCGTGTAAAATCACCAGTCATGGCTTACTAATAGAAGGAAAGGGGAGCAATATATGCAGTTCATGAATGAAGTGGAACAGGCGGTTTCTGAAAAAAATTGGTCGATAGTAAACCAAAACCTGCTGGCAAAGATGATTTCTGAGTATATGTATGAAGATATGATCCATCCAGCTGTATTGAAAGAATATGAAGCAGGAAACCTATATGAGTTAGAGATTAATGAGGGGAAATCTTATCAATTTTTGGCTTCGCCCCGTCTTTTTGACAGCTATGAAGTACAGGCTGAGTCGATCCAGGTCTGCGAAATGGAAGGTTTTACACAGGCCAATGATGCTATTCAATTCATTTTAGACATTCAGCCGTTAATTGGGATGACTGCAGAAACAACAGGACATTTAATCAAAGAATTCCATCATACGCTGCTTGCGGACCTTCAATTGCTATCCAAACCTGAACAAGGCGCGGATGATTTAGTCGAGCTGGACTATGCGTTACTTGAAGGAGAAATGAGCGGTCACCCTTGGATTGCTTATAACAAGGGAAGAATCGGTTTCGGTTTTGATGATTACTTGAAGTTTGCTCCAGAAAACCAGAAGGAAGTTCAGTTATCATGGATTGCGGTCCATAAAACGAGGGGTGAGTTCAATTCCATCGAAACGTTGTCCTATAAGCAATTGATGGAGAATGAACTAGATGAGGAAACCCAAAAATCATTTGTAAAAAGATTGACAGAGAAAGGGCTGAAGGCAGAAAACTATTACTACCTCCCAGTCCATGAATGGCAGTGGAAGAATGTAATCATCCAGAATTTTACCGATGACTTGGCTAAAGGGCTGATTGTAGCTTTAGGAAATGGTCCTGATGAGTATCTGCCGCAACAATCCATCCGGACATTTGTTAATGTATCGAATAAGAATAAACACCACGTCAAGCTGCCAATGAGCATTTTAAATACGCTAGTCTACCGTGGATTACCAGCGGAACGCACAGTCATTGCGCCAAAAATCACAGAGTATATAAAGAACATTTATGAAAATGATTCATTCTTGAAAGAACAATGCAAAGTGGTGCTTCCTGGTGAAGTGGCCAGTTTAAATGTTGATCACCCGTATTATTCCAAGCTAGAGAATGTACCCTATCAATATTTAGAGATGCTGGGCGGTATTTGGAGAGAAAGTATTTACAGTTATATGGAAGAAGGCGAAAAGCCCATTACGCTTGCGTCCCTTTTACATGTGGACAGCAAAGGGAAACCATATGTGGAAAGCCTTATTGAAAAATCGGGATTGTCTGCAGAAGCCTGGACAGCTCAATTATTTGACGTCATTCTATCACCATTATTACATTTTATCTATCAATATGGATTGGTATTCTCGCCGCATGGCCAAAACACCATTTTAGTCTTGAAGGATTACAAGCCTCACCGTTTGGCCATCAAGGATTTTGTAGATGATGTAAACGTCAGTGATCAGCCGCTTCCTGAATTAAGAAGCCTTCCTGATGATTTAAGGAAAGTACTAAGAAGTGAGACTCCCGAGGGGCTGGTTCAATTCATTTTCACGGGACTATTCATCTGTCATTTCCGATACTTGTCAACACTTCTGATGAAGAGGTCCCTTTTGGATGAGAATGCCTTTTGGGAAGGTGTCGCTCAAACAATCCATACACATCAGAAAAAATTCCCTATGCTACAGGATCGTTTCGATACATTCAATTTCTTTGCGCCAAAATTGACAAAACTATGCCTGAATAGAAATCGGATGCTTCAATATGGTTATAGCGATGGTGAAGACCGTCCGCATGCATCTGAATTTGGGCGTGTGAATAATGCACTTTTTGAAAAGTTACCTGCAAAAACGCTTTAAAGTTAAGCTTGCTCAGACTTTTGAGCCAGTTTCAGACAGTAGACAAACCCGATGAAAATCGAGTTTGTCTACTGTTTTTTATAGTTTTTACAATTTGACCGTTGATTTCCGCTCCAGGTACTCGCTTTCCGCGAGCGGTCAGCCCTCGGCTTACGCCTGCGGGGTCTCCCTAGACGCGCTTTTCCCGCAGGAGTCTCGTATACCCGTTCCAATCAATTTTGTTAAAAAATTTATAGAGCGATAATAGCTAACAAAAAGATTGTGTTATCCTCTTTGGTTCAAACTCCCTAAAAATTATCTTTGGAATAGGACTTGCCGTTCATATAAATTGGTGATAAGCTATTGTGTAAACGGTTACATAAGAGTATTGAGGTGGATATATTGGCAACTATTCGGGATGTTGCAAAGGAAGCTGGGGTTTCTGTTGCTACGGTTTCTAGAGTGATGAATGGCAGTGGTTATGCACATGAGGACACAAAAAAGGTGGTCATGGCAGCTGTTGAAAAGTTAAACTATAAACCGAATGAAGTGGCAAGATCCCTCTACAAACGTAAATCCAAATTGATTGGTTTAATCTTGCCGGACATTACGAATCCCTTCTTTCCAGAAATGGCAAGAGGTGTCGAGGATTATCTGCAGCAATTTGGATATCGATTAATCTTTGGAAATAGCGATGAAAAGAGAGATAAAGAAATAGAATATATTGACACTTTTCTACAGAATAATGTAGTGGGCATGATTGCTTCCACTAGTGAAGAAGCAAATGAAAACTTCGATAACCTGGATATTCCAGTAGTCCTTCTCGACCGTACAGCAGAGAAATTACCAGCCGTTTATTCCGATCAAAAGACAGGCGGTAAGCTGGCAGCACGCGTATTGCTGGATAGAGGCAGTACGAATATTGTCCTCATTAGGGGGCCAGTCGAAATAAAGCCTGTATATGAACGATATAAGGCTGCATTGGAGGAATTGGAACAAGCGGAAGTGAACGTGCAAGTCATGGATTCAACTCTGACCCTTCAGGGCGGCCAAATTTGTGTGGGACAGCTGTTCGAGCAATATCCGGAAACGGATGGAATCATAGCTTGTAATGATATCGTTGCAGCTGCCGCACTTCAGGAGATTTTAAAACGGGGAATACGGATTCCGGAAGACATACAATTGATCGGCTATGATGATATCGCTTTTACATCGTTATTGCACCCACCATTATCGACAATAAGGCAGCCAGCCTATGAGATGGGGGCACAAGCGGCGGAAATGCTCATTAAAAGGATCAATCAGGAAAAATTGGAAGTAACGCACAAAAAGCTCCCTGTTTCTTTTGTGGAGAGACAAACAACGAGAAGGAAGGCGGAGAAGACATGATTAGAATTACAGTAGTGGGAAGTTCCTCAATGGACTTAGTGGTGACATCAGCAAAGCGGCCAATGGCCGGGGAAACGGTTTTAGGAGAGTCTTTTATAACGGTTCCTGGAGGGAAAGGAGCCAATCAGGCTGTGGCAGCGGCCCGTCTTGGTGCACAAGTATCGATGGTTGGATGTGTAGGTGATGATGTCTATGGAGAGATCATATTAGAAAACCTGAAAAAAAATCATGTAAACACAGAGTATGTGGAACCGGTTACAGGTTCTGCTTCAGGGACAGCACATATTACCCTTTCGGAAGGTGATAACAGCATTATTGTCGTAAAAGGTGCGAATGATTTCATTACTCCTGAATATGTAGAAAAGGCGAAAAAGGTGATAGAGGAATCGGATATCGTGTTGGTTCAGCAGGAAATACCCGAGGAAACTGTGGAGTATCTGGCTGACTTGTGCAACATGCTTCAAAAGAGATTACTATTGAACCCAGCTCCCGCCCGCAAGTTAAGCGAGGCTGTCATTCAACAGGCATCATTCCTTACTCCGAATGAACATGAATTCGAGATACTATTCGATGGGAGAGATAGAACGGAAGTCTTGACTGAGTATCCAAATAAATTATTCATTACCGAAGGGAAAAATGGCGTCCGTTACTTTGATGGACATGAAGAAAAGGTTGTTCCAAGCTTTGAAGTGGAAGCGGTGGATACAACAGGTGCAGGGGATACATTCAATGCAGCCTTTGCGGTGGCTGTTGCAGAAGGAAAAAGTTTTGACGAAAGTTTGTTGTTCGCGAACCGGGCAGCTTCCATTTCCGTGACGAAATTAGGTGCTCAAGGCGGCATGCCGCAAAGGGTAGAGGTCGAGCGGGGCTTTGAAGCATGAAACGTCAAGGAATCATCAATAGTTCAATAGCAAAGGTCCTGGTTGACCTTGGTCATACCGATTATATTGTCGTAGGTGATGCCGGGCTGCCGGTGCCGCCCGGAGTTTGCAAGATAGATTTAGCATTGACGCCTGGGACGCCATCATTTCAAGATGTCGTCCGGGCGGTTCACGAAGATATGATTGTTGAAAAAGTTATCGCTGCCAAAGAAGTGAAGGTTAAAAACCCGGAACAGCATCAATACATGGAGCAGCAATTCGGAGCAGAGATTGAATATGTTTCCCATGAGGATTTTAAAAGGCTGACAAGTAACGCGAAAGCCATTATCCGGACCGGGGAGACGACGCCATATTCAAATTGCATATTGCAGTCTGGAGTATTCTTTTAAAGAAATGAGATGATGAGCATGCAAATCGAAATGCACAATATTTATAAAGCATTTGGTCAAAACAAGGTATTGGAAGGTGTTCATTTTTCTTTAGAGGCTGGGGAAGTACATGCACTAATGGGGGAAAATGGAGCAGGGAAATCAACCTTGATGAACATTTTGACCGGGCTGCATAAACAAGATCAAGGAACGATCGAGATTAACGGTAAAGAAACCTCCTTCAAGGATTCAAAGGAAGCGGAGGAGGGGGGAATGGCCTTTATCCGTCAAGAATTGAATATTTGGCCCGAAATGACCGTGCTGGAGAATCTATTTATCGGCAGGGAAATGGTGAATGCCTTCGGTGTCCTGAAGACGAAACAAATGAAAGCGCGTGCAAAGGAGATTTTTAAAACACTTAATATTTCCCTTCCTTTTGATAAGGAAGCCGGATTCTGTTCTGTCGGTGAACAGCAAATGATTGAAATTGCCAAGGCGCTCATGACGGATGCCGAAGTCATCATCATGGACGAGCCCACAGCCGCTTTAACTGATAGGGAAATAGAGAAGCTCTTTGAAGTGATGAAGGGGCTTACCAAAAAGGGTGTATCGCTTGTTTATATTTCTCACCGAATGGAAGAAATATTCGCCATTTGTGACAGGATCACCGTAATGCGTGACGGAAAGACAGTCGATACGAAAAGAATTGCAGAAACAAATTTCGATGAAGTCGTTCAGAAAATGGTCGGGCGGGAGCTGGAGGACCGTTTTCCTCATCGTGAAGCGAATGCTGGCGACATAGTCCTTGATGTGAAAGGTTTAACCAGAAAGGGGCTTTTTGAAGATATCCATTTCGCGGTTCGGCAAGGTGAGATTGTCGGTGTAGCCGGATTGATGGGAGCAGGCAGAACGGAAATAATGCGCGCACTTTTTGGTGTCGACCAAATAGACAGCGGTGAAATCACCATTGAAGGCAAGAAAGTTTCCATACGAAAACCAACGGATGCAGTTCGACACGGCCTGGCTTTCATTACGGAAAATCGTAAAGAAGAGGGATTGATCCTGGACTTTTCTGTAAGGGAAAATATCGGCTTGCCGAATCTCAAGAGTTTTGCTCCTAGCGGTATCGTGAAAACGGAAGATGAGATGAACTTTGCCGAAATGATGATTAAGCGCCTTCACGTGAAGACATCTTCTGCTGAAACGGTCATCGGCAACCTATCCGGAGGTAATCAACAGAAGGTGGTAATCGCCAAATGGATCGGCACGTCCCCTAAAGTTTTAATTATGGATGAGCCGACCCGAGGCATAGATGTTGGTGCAAAACGTGAGATTTATGAATTGATGAATGAATTGACGGAGCGAGGCATCGCCATCATCATGGTTTCGTCCGAACTTCCGGAAATTGTTGGAATGAGTGATAGAATCCTTGTGGTTCACGAAGGTAAAATTTCTGGGGAATTGATAAAGCAGGAAGCGACGCAAGAAAAAATTATGGCATTGGCGACAGGAGGGAACTAGGATGAAACTTGAGGCTACAGGGAAAAGCGGGATTTGGCAGAAATTTGGTCCGTTACTCGCCTTGATTCTATTATTTATCGTAATAACCGTTTTAAATCCATCATTCATGGAACCGAATAATATTTTGAATTTATTGCGTCAAACCTCCATCAATGCACTTATTGCGTTTGGGATGACCTTTATCATATTGACAGGTGGCATCGACTTGTCCGTCGGTTCCATTTTAGCTCTATCCAGCGCACTTATGGCTGGTATGATGGTCTCGGGATTAGATCCGATTTTAGCTATATTAGTAGGGATTCTCCTAGGTGCAATAATGGGGGTAATCAATGGGATTCTCGTTTCAAAGGGAAAAATGGCCCCTTTCATCGTGACACTGGCCACCATGACAATTTTCCGGGGATTAACGCTTGTGTATACGGATGGAAAGCCGATTACTGGAATTGGCGATTCCGTTATGTTCCAGATGCTTGGGAGAGGTTACTTCCTCGGACTGCCGGTACCGGCCGTTGTGATGATTATCGCTTTCATGATCCTATGGTTCCTGCTTCATAAAACATCATTTGGACGTAAAACATATGCCATTGGCGGAAATGAAAAGGCTTCCCGTATTTCGGGGATTAAAGTTGACCGAGTCAAGGTGGCCATTTATGGGCTGGCCGGTACGATGGCGGCAATCGCTGGTGCCATTTTAACATCCCGTCTGAATTCGGCACAGCCGACTGCAGGCCAATCCTATGAAATGGATGCCATTGCAGCCGTGGTGCTAGGCGGAACGAGCCTTTCAGGCGGTAAAGGGCGGTTGTTCGGTACCTTGGTGGGTGTCCTGATCATCGGTACCTTGAATAACGGCATGAATTTACTTGGTGTATCCTCCTTCTACCAGCAAGTGGTAAAAGGTGCAGTTATATTAATCGCGGTCTTACTTGACCGTAAAAAATCATAAGAAGAGGTGTAATCAATGAAAAAAATAGTATCGATCATCATGGTTCTTTCTTTAATGGTCTTGGCTGCCTGTTCAATGGACTCTGGTTTAACAGATGATAAAAAAGAAAAGAAAGACTCCATGAAAGATGTGAAAGTCGGGGTCAGCATTTCTACTTTAAACAACCCATTCTTCGTTTCCTTAAAAGATGGCATTGAAAAAGAGGCAAAAGAAAAGGGCATGAAAGTCACAGTTGTTGACGCCCAGGATGATACGGCAAAACAAATCAGCGGAATTGAAGATTTAATCCTTCAAAAGGTTGATGTCCTTCTTGTGAATCCAACTGACTCTGCGGCAATATCTTCAGCCGTTAAAGATGCTAATGATGCAGGCATTCCCGTTATCACGATTGACCGCTCTTCAGACGAAGGCGATATTGAAACGTTCATCGCTTCCGATAATGTGGCTGGCGGGGAAATGGCTGCAGAATATCTAGTTAAAGAGCTTGGCGATAAAGCGAAAGTAGTGGAGCTTGAAGGAGTATCCGGAGCATCCGCAACTCGTGAACGCGGGAAAGGTTTCCACAATATTGCGGACAAGCAGTTAGATGTCCTGACAAGCCAAACGGCGGAATTCGACCGGACAAAGGGGCTTAACGTCATGGAAAATATTCTGCAAGGCAATAAAGACATCCAAGCGGTATTCGCCCATAATGATGAAATGGCACTAGGAGCAATTGAAGCAATCAAGGCAGCAGGAAAAGACATCATTGTGGTTGGTTTTGACGGAAATGATGATGCATTGAAAGCAGTTGAAAACGGTGAACTAAAAGCTACAATCGCCCAACAACCGGCACTTATCGGTGAAGAAGCGGTTAATGCGGCTGAAAAAATCTTAAAAGGTGAAAAGGTAGACGAAAAAATATCTGTTCCATTGAAATTAGTTACTAAAGAATAATAGTTTTGCAATCAGTGAGAGTGTCGGAATTTTTCCGACACTCCTCTTTTTGTAGATCAATGGTTCATTTATTGGCATTAATTTAGTTTATGCCAATGTGGTGGGCTAACAATGTAAAAATCATATTAACCAGTTGAATAAGCAGAATATCAATCTAGCCCATGAAATCATGCTACATAATTTAACATTCACTCCTATAAGGATACCTGTAAAAAGCTGTAATCACTCTTTTACCAAAAATAAGACGGCCCATGTTGGGACCGCCTCCTATTTTTAACTTATTATTAGAGTATGCCTTGAGTCAGCATAGCATCTGCTACTTTAAGGAATCCCGCAATATTGGCTCCGACAACTAAGTTGCCAGGTTCACCATATGCTTCTGCTGCTTCTACACTGTTTTTATAAATATTTTTCATGATACCGTGTAGTTTCGTATCGACTTCTTCAAATGTCCAAGGCATTCTAGCACTGTTTTGGGCCATTTCAAGTGCAGAAACGGCAACACCACCTGCGTTGGCGGCTTTGGCTGGTCCGAATAGGATACCATTATTAAGGAATACGTCAATAGCCTCAAGAGTTGATGGCATGTTAGCACCTTCGCCGATTGCTTTCACGTTGTTTTTAACAAGCACTTTTGCTGCTTCTTCATCAATTTCATTTTGTGTTGCACAAGGAAGGGCGATATCGCATGGTACAGACCAAATTCCATAGCTTCCTTCATTGTACTCAGCTTCGGGGTGAGCATCGACATACTCGCTCAAACGCTTTCTTTCTATTTCTTTTAAACGTTTAACTGTATCTAGGTTCAGACCATTTTTGTCATATATATAGCCATTAGAGTCGCTACATGCAACAACTTTAGCACCCAGCTGTGTAGCTTTTTCAATGGCATAAATGGATACATTGCCTGATCCGGAAATAACAACTGTGCTGCCATTAAATTGTAAACCTTTGTCTTTTAGCATTTCTTCGACAAAGTAAACTGTTCCGTATCCAGTCGCTTCTGTACGGGCTAAGCTTCCGCCGTAACTTATGCCTTTACCAGTTAAAATACCTGCATGGTAGCTGCCTTGAATCTTTTTATACTGACCGAATAGATAACCGATTTCTCTAGCCCCTACTCCGATATCCCCTGCCGGTACGTCTGTATCCGGACCGATATAGCGAGCCAGTTCTGACATGAAGCTTTGGCAAAAACGCATGATTTCAGCGTCTGATTTTCCTTTTGGATCGAAGTCAGATCCGCCTTTTCCACCGCCAATTGGCTGTCCTGTAAGAGAATTTTTAAAGATTTGCTCGAAACCGAGGAACTTGATAATACTGGAGTTTACTGTCGGGTGAAAACGTAGACCGCCTTTAAATGGCCCAATGGCACTGTTGAATTGCACGCGGAAACCACGGTTGACTTGTACATTTCCTAAGTCATCAACCCAAGAGACACGAAAGGTAATCATTCTTTCTGGCTCAACGAGTCTTTCTAAAATCCCACTTTTCATATAAATAGGGTGTTTTGAAAATACTGGTACTAATGAAAGGAATATTTCTTTTACGGCTTGATGGAATTCATTCTCGTGAGGATTACGCTCCTTTACCTGTGCGTATACTTGACTTACAAACTCTTTGGCGACCTGTATTTCCTCTTGCTCAACTTCATGTGATGTTGTCATTACCTTTTCTCCCCTTTTTTGGTAACATGAGAATATATTTGAATATATATATACGTTTTTATGTGATACTTTAATGATATAATTCAAATTTGAAAGAAACAATCTGAATATTAGATAAATAACATGCCGTTTTGATATGAAAGAAGGAGCTTACATTGGAATTAAGACAAATCGAATATTTCATTGAAGTCGCAAAGCGTGAACATATGACGGAAGCAGCAGTGGCTTTGCATGTTGCCCAGTCTGCAGTAAGTCGTCAAATTTATAATTTAGAAGAGGAATTAGGTGTGCCTTTATTTATCCGCGAAGGCCGGAAGATTAAGCTGACACCTATAGGACATACATTTTTAGCGAATATGGAACAAGCTATGGATATAATTGATCGTTCAAAGCGTGAGCTTGCTGAGAGCTTAAATCCGGAAAAAGGGACAATTCGTATTGGCTTTCCAAGTAGTTTAGCTTCTTATATATTGCCAAAGGTTATTTCTGATTTCAGAGAGATTTACCCGCAAGCGAAGTTCACTTTGAAACAAGGCTCATATCGTTACCTGATCGATTCTGTTATAAAAGGAAATATTAACATGGCCTTAATTGGACCTCTACCGGCGAACGAAAAGAAAATTCACGGAGAAACTCTATTTATTGAGAACTTAGTTGCTCTTTTGTCAGAAAGTCATCCTTTGGCCTTGAAGAAGTCATTAAACTTAAATGAACTTCAAGGAAATCCGTTCATCGTATATCCTAAGGGGTATGTTTTACGTGATATTGTTATGAAGGCATGTAAACTGCACGGTTTCGAGCCAGAAGTTGCATTTGAAGGAAAAGATACTGATGCTATTAAAGGTCTAGTGGCAGCAGGACTTGGCGTAACCTTAATACCAGAAATCTCTCTGATTGACAGTTTGCCTCGTTTTACAGTTAGACTGCCGTTGGATGAACCATCCGTAACTAGGGCTGTAGGTGTTATTATTCCAACTGAAAGGGAGTTAATGCCAACGGAGAAACTATTTTATCGATTCCTGAGAGACACTTTTGCAACTTTGGAAGGTTTTCAATAGAAGAGAAGCTAAAAGCTAGGTGTGAGGGGATTCTTTATGAAAGACCACATTTATACCATAGTATAGAGGCGAATCCAATTTAAATGGATTCTCTTTTTTGTAAAAAGAGGAATAATTTGTATTTGTAAATGCTAAAAACCTATATTGGAATAATGTATAAGCTATTCCGGCTTAAAACCAGATATTTTAGAGTGTTTTAGTAATAAAAGGATTAATTTATATTAAAATAATACAATATTGGACCTGACTGTATATAAATGTGATACATACCCCTTTTTGTAAGCGTGTTTATTTTATTAGAATAAAAATACTTCTTACATTATCAGAAAATTCATGTTATTATACGAACAGACATTATAGGGAGCAGCGAAATAGATGAGTATTTAATAATATGAATTACTTCATATTATTATTCTCTTATTATGTTAGTGGGATTAATTTTGTGGAATTGTTTGAGCCTTGCTTGTGAACTTAGTAACAAGACACTAAAGTAAAATCAACTGGTGTACCCTTCCAAATAATAGGGTTTTTTGTTAAGTTGAATATTCTGATAATTTATAAAGAGTGGAGATAAAGTGAGCAGGAAAGAATACATCAGCGATCGAATGTACAAGGCTTCAACAGGGATAGCCAACGCAGTTTTGGTAACATTAGGAATCGGGTTATTGTTTGAATCGATAGGGGGATATTTAGATTGGGAGGTCCTCCTGGCAATAGGGGGTGCCGCAAAGGTCTTGCTAGCCCCAGCTTTAGGAGCAGGTATCGCCTATCAGCTTGGAGGTAATTCATTAATTATCTTTAGCGCCATGGCCTCAAGTGCAGTTGGCGGTGCTGCCATCAACAGAACTGCTGAGGGTGCCTTCACGATTGTTACGGGTCAGCCACTAAGTGCCGTTCTGGCAGCCTTAATTGCAACTTATGTAGGTAAGCGCCTAATAGGCAAAACAAAGTTGGATATCATGGCCATCCCATTGGCTGCTGTTCTTGTCGGTGGGGTTTCTGGATATGGTCTAGCACTTGTTACGACACCGTTCCTGACATGGTTAAGCAGTCAAATTACAGCTCAGGTTGAAGGTTCTCCATTAATTGGTTCCATGGTCATTGCATTGGTATGGAGCATTTTATTGATGACACCGGCTTCTTCCGCTGCTCTTGCTATTGCCCTACAGTTAGATCCTGTTTCAAGCGCGGCTGCTTTAATCGGATGTACCGTTCAGTTTGTTGGATTCACTGTCATGTCTTATAAAGATAATGATATGGGTGGATTCCTTGCACAGATGGTGGTTACGCCGAAAGTTCAATTTCCTAACTTAATCAAAAAACCATTATATGTCGTCCCGCCATTTGTAGCGGCAATCATTTGTGCTCCTATCGCTACGTTGGCATTCGATTTCCAAGTACCGTATGAGCTTGGGGGGATGGGCTTAAGTTCATTGATTGCCCCGATTGCTATCATTACGGGTCAAGGGTTGTACACGTTCCTGGTTTATGTGGCAGTGGGCATGGTCTTGCCAGCTGTGATCACCCTTGCCTTACATCGAGTATTGAAGATGATGGGTAAAGTAAAACCGGGAGATCTTCATTTAGAAGTATCATAATCAAAGATTTTGGAGAAACGGGCCTTGTGACGGAACCAGGCTCGTTTTTATTTATAAAGGGATTAGGGTAAAATGGGGAAGAAAGCAATTGCAAAGATAGGATGATATATATGGGAAAAGAAATAGATATAAAAGTGAAAGCTAAGTTCGTAAGTAAAATCGGCAAGGGCTTTCCCTTGATTGTTAAAGAGTCGATAGCCAACCATAATGACCTTCAGGAAGAGGGATCTTTAGTGCGTTTGGTGGATGAGAATAACCGTTTTCTAGCAAAAGGTTATTATGGTAAACAAAACAAAGGCTATGGCTGGGTATTGACCCGAAGAGAAAATGAAAAAATTGATCAAACCTTTTTTAATGGCAAAATCCGAGCGGCATATGAATTCCGAAAGTCTTTTTTTGAAGATACGGAGACTACAGCGTTCCGCTTGTTTAATGGGGAAGGTGATGGAATTGGCGGTTTAATCATCGATCATTATGATGGTCACTATGTCATTAGCTGGTACAGCAAAGGGATTTATTCATTTAAAGACTATATCATTAAGGCACTGCAGAATACGGTCGAGGTAAAGTCGCTTTATCAGAAGAAACGATTTGATACGAAGGGGCAATATGTAGAAGAAGACGATTTTGTCATGGGTGAACAGCCGGCATTTCCGCTTCTTGTAAAAGAGAATGGAGTTCATTTCGCTGTCTATCTGAATGATGGGGCAATGGTCGGCGTCTTCCTTGATCAACGCGATGTCAGAAGGAAAATCCGGGATGAATACGCAAAAGGGAAAACGGTGTTGAATATGTTCTCCTACACTGGGGCATTTTCCGTGTTTGCCGCTTTAGGCGGTGCCGTTAAAACAACTAGTGTCGACCTGGCGAATCGCAGTTTACCAAAGACGATCGAGCAGTTCAGTGTGAATGGAATAGATCCTGAAGCTCAAAATATCGTGGTGATGGACGTATTTAAGTATTTTAAATATGCAGTGAAGAAGGCTTTGAAATTTGAAATGGTCATCCTCGATCCACCCAGCTTTGCCAAGTCAAAGAAGTTTACTTTCAGCGCCGGAAAAGACTATACGAATCTATTGAAGGATACCATTTCCATTACGGAAGACAATGGCATCATTATCGCATCAACTAATTGCAGTACGTTTGACATGAAGAAATTCAAGAGCTTCATTGATGTTGCCTTCAGGGAGATGAATGGGAAATATGAGCTCATGGAAGAATTCTCATTGCCGGCTGATTTTAAAACAAGTACGGAATATAAGGAAGGAAATTATTTAAAAGTAGTCTTCATTAAAAAAATTAAAGGATAAGGAAAGGCGTCCACAGTTCCATTAGAGCTGTGAATGCCTTTTTTCATGAGAATGTTTCATGTGGAACGAACGGATATTCGGATTCACTGGATAGACCCTTCACTTTTCAACCCTTTCGATAAATGGAAAGAAGGCTTCATACGAATGCTGTAAGCCATGAAAAACTGAGCTGCATAGTAGGTGAGCATGATCAACGGACCAGAAAAGGCAACATCATCGATAAATTTGTTCCAAGATAAAATGGAGTCCGAGATCACGAACAGGACCCCGCCGATGATTGCCGCGGCATTTCCGGTCATAAATGCCGCCCAGCCCATGAGGGAGATGACCGTTACATAACAGATTACAGGGATGATGAGGCTATTTTCACCTTTTTCAATTAAAGAAAGTACAATTTCACGACCAATCCAAGTGGAGTAAACACAAATTGGGAAAATCGTCGCGAATCGAAGCCATGAAAAGGTCCATAGTTTAAAGAAACCGGAAATATAGAAAAGGTGGCCGATCAAGAAGGCGGAAAGCCCGATGACGAACCAGATTAACAATCCATCTCCAAGCATGCAACAGAATAAACCAAGGAGTATTAAGGATTTGTATCGATCCTGCCTTCGTCCTGTTGCGCCGGCATAGAGTAAAATCAATAACATGGGAACGATCTTGAAGATGATTTTTATGGATAAAGGCTCTTCCGGTATCAAATAAATATATAATAGTCCCGTGAAAAGGATGGCAGCAGGTAAGCATTTCATTAACATTTAATTCTCTCCTTCAATCTTTAATTCTATGTGAGGGTAAGGAACCCCTTGTCAATTAAAAAAGGTTTGAAGGAAATTCGTGAAAATGAAAAAACTGACTCTTGGTTAACCAGGAGTCAGTTCTTATATCTTAGAATCATACCGCCGAATTTTCTTTAACGAATGCTCGTTTTAACCAGTTTTTCCCTTCAACAAGCCGCGTGACAAGCATGGCACAAACCGTGTTTCCTGTTGAGTTAAGCAGTGTAGCAGGAGCATCGATAATCGTGGATATAACCGCAATGATCGGCAGAACTTCAACAGGAAAGCCGAATACACTAAGAATCAGCATTTCCCCAATCATGCCGCCCCCAGGAATGGCGCCCATAACGGCTCCAACCAAAAAGGCAACAGCAAGTATACTTAAAATGCTTGAAATGCTTGTCATATCCTTTCCAAATAAGCTGAATAGGAAAACGATTTTCAATACCCCTCCGAATACAGAGCCATCTTTATGAGTGTTGGCTCCGAGTGGGATGACAGTCTCCGCTATATCCCTTGGCACGCCCATTTTCTTGACCGATTCCAGATTGACTGGAATGGACGCGGCACTGGAACAAGTTGCGATGGCTGTAATGGAAGGTGCCAGGGCATTTTTCCAAAATAGGTTAACTCCATCTTTCCCACCTGCGATAAAGGCATACAAAGTGAAGAAGCCAAAATAATAGATCAAAGCTAAAACTAGATAAAGAATGAAAGTGCGGGCATAGCCTTCTAAAATCTGCGGCCCAAGCTGCCCGATGATCGCAGCAAAATAAGCACCAAGTCCAATTGGAGCATAGTACATGACGATTTTTACGACTTTCATCATGACAGCTGTACCCGCTGTCAAAAACTCAGTAATCGGTTTTGCCTTCTCACCGACCAATGCAGTGGAAAGTCCGATTAATACTGAGAAAACGATAAGCTGAAGCATATTGCTTCTGGATAACAGTTCAGGGAAATCAGATACGGTTACTGTGTTGACCAGTTGACTGAAGAAAGAAACTTTCTCGATGTGCTCTTCAGAGGAACTGTTTTCCATCAGTTCTTTAATGGCTGTCGTATCAGTGCCTTCCAAGGGATTGATGATGGTTGTCCCAATAAACCCAATGACGGCAGCTAAAGCGGCAGTTGTCAGGAAGACGACAACGATACTGCCCATGATTTTCCCGAGACGCTTCATTCCGCTCATATTGGCAATCGCTGAAGCAATGCTGAAAAATACTAATGGCACGATGATCGTAAACATAAGATTTAGAAATAAGTCCCCTAGCGGCTGTATGACCGAGGTTTTCTCACCGAAAACGACGCCCGCTATCCCACCGATAATAATGGCAGTGAGCAGTATTAAGGAGGATCGATAGTTTTTGATAAAACTCTTCATAAAAATTCCGTCCTTTCAGGATGAAGATACAATAAAAATATACTTCATTATCAACTCTAAGATGATGTTTGACAATATATTTTTATAGGAAGGAATGTTAAAAGATGAAACGCAATAAATAATAGGGAATGGATTTGAAAATATCGTGAAGGAGGGATGGAATGGCATTTATTGAGGTGGAAGAAGGCGTTCGGTTGTTTTATGAAGAAAAGGGCCAGGGGAGACCAATTATTTTTATCCATGGTGTGTGGATGAGCAGCCGGTTCTTTAGAAGGCAAGTTCCGTACTTTTCAGAAAAGTATAGAACGATCTTACTTGATTTAAGAAGCCATGGCCAGTCAAATCATGTTCATTACGGGAATACAGTCTCCGCTTATGCAAAAGATCTTCATGCGTTCATTGGTAAACTGGGATTACAGGATGTCATACTCGTAGGCTGGTCCATGGGGGCTTTTGTCGTCTGGGATTATCTCAAGCAATTCGGTGAGGGAAATATTCATTCAACTGTGATTGTCGATGAATTGGCCTCTGATTTTAAGTGGCCCGACTTTAATATTGGCGCATTTGATATGGACACGTTGATTACCTTCATGACTGAAATTCAAACGAACCGTTCCCCATTTTTACAAAGCTTCCTTGCCTCCATGTTTAAAAATGAATTATCTGTAGCGGATGCAAGCTGGATGCTCGGGGAAGTGACCAAAATGCCAGAATCCATTGCCAGTGCCATTCTATTTGATCAATCGATTGTCGACTATCGTGAATTCTTGCCAAAAATCAATGTTCCCACACTTCTCTGTTTTGGAAGGCTTGAAAAAGTCATCCCGGTAGCTGCAGGGGAACATTTGCATAAAAACATTCCGAATTCCGAACTAGTAATCTTTGAAGATAGTTGCCATTGTCCATTCATTGAAGAAAGCGACTTGTTTAATGAAACCATAGATGGCTTTATACAAAAAGGAGTGTAAAGGTACAGGATATATTGGATGATGACAGTATATTATAAAGGGATGCAGGCCTCGTGCCTGCATTCATTTTTCATTATAAATACTTCACTTACTATTGTATTTTTCTATTAACCAAGCGGTTTCAGCAAGAAATAAAGGGAATAATGGTACTAAGGTTGTATGTACCGCAATTAGATGGTGTTGATAAATTAAATAGGTAATATTTTTATATCCTTTTCAGAGGAATTGGGCTATTATGAGGTGGATTTAAACTGGTAAGATCGTTTATCTGTTATTACGCAGAAAGTGATGGAGAGGATAAAATGGAAGATCAGTTACCGTACAATGAAATTATAGATGTATGTTTACTAGCGGGAAAAATCATGCTTCAGAACGGAGCGGAAACATCAAGGGTGGAAGATACGATGGTTAGAATTGCTGCAGCGTATGGATGCGGTGACTCCCACAGTTTTTCAACCCCCACAGGAATTATTTTTTCGCTGGATGGAATGCACCCAGCCTCCAAATTAATTCGAGTTTCCCAACGATCTACAGATTTACATAAGGTAACGCTTGTTAACAGTATATCCCGAAGCATTTCCAGCAAGGAAATGTCACCAGAGGAAGCCTATTTACGGTTAAAGGAAATCGAAAAGGCCGGGATGGGGTATCCCATGTGGGGTCAGGTTTTTGCTGCATTTATAGCGAGCGGCTGTTTTTTAATCATGTTCCAAGGACAGTGGAATGATTTCATCTGGTCCTGTATAGCTGGAGGAATGGGATTCTCTTGCCTGCTTTATTTGCACTGGTTACTGGAAGTTCGTTTTTTTGCTGAATTTATAGCTTCTTTAGTTGTAGGTTTAGTGGCTATGTTCTTTGTCCATATTGGGGTTGGAAGTCATTTGGACACGATAATCATTGGAGCGGTGATGCCGCTTGTACCAGGGCTGTTAATTACTAATGCAGCCAGGGATTTAATTGCAGGGCATTTAGTTTCGGGTCTATCCAAGGGTGCGGATGCAGGTTTGACTGCATTAGCCATTGGGGCAGGAATATCGGCTGCGTTTGTTTTCTTATGATTTTAGAGGGGGAAGAATGATGTTTGCACAGCTTATTACAAGTTTCATTGCCTCAGCCGCCTTTGGAGTGATCTTCAATGTACCGAAAAACTCATTGTTTCAATGTGGTTGCGTAGGGATGTTAGGGTGGGTCTTATACTTCTTTTTGGTTAAAAATGAGATAAACAGCATTATGGCAACTTTAGCGGCTGCATTTATCGTTGCGGTTATCAGCCAGTATTTTGCTAAAAGGTATAAAACCCCGATCACGATTTTTAATGTATCGGGAATCATCCCCCTCGTGCCAGGAGGCTTGTCATATGATGCGATGAAGCATTTTGTCGTAAATGATTTTAATGTCGCCGTTCAATTGGCCGCCAAGGCTTTCATGCTGGCTGGTGCGATAGCAATGGGGCTGATCTTTGCAGAAGTCATGAACCAGCTAGTAACGAAATACAATAGAAGGAAGATAAGATTGAGAAGTTAGATGAATTGTAAAGGAATCCACTTTTACTTTCCTTACTGATTTTGAAGATTTTCAACCTAAATAAAAGAGAAAGGAGAACAGGTGAATACCTTGATCTCCTTTCTCTTTTTAATATTTAATAATGAAGCCAGCTTATAAAGGGTCTTTCATTCCAGTGTTAGCTGTAACCAATATTTCGTCGAACTTTTTGGCATCAGCTTTCTTGCTTGACAGCAGGGTTCCGACGATGGCTGCGATAAAACCAATTGGGATGGAGACTATGCCTGGATTGGCAAGTGGGAATAATGGCTCCCCTACGAATATTGCGGCTCCCTCTACCGGCGACCAGACATTGGGACTTAGGAAAACAAGTAATAAAGAACTGACCAGCCCCACTATCATACCCGTGACAGCCCCAGCTGTGTTAAAACGTTTCCAGAATACCGTGAAGATAATGATTGGCAGATTGGCACTAGCAGCGACGGCAAAGGCAAGTGACACAAGGAATGCGACATTCATGTTTTGGGCAAATAAAGCAAGGATGATGGAGAGGATGGATACTCCGATCGATGCCCAACGAGCTGCAACGACCTGTTCTTTGTCAGTAGCTTGACCTTTTCGGATGATGTGGCCATAAAAGTCATGGGCAAAAGCAGAGGCTGCAGATAAAACGAGACCTGCTACAACCGCTAAAATGGTAGCGAAAGCAACTGCAGACACAAAGGCGAACAGGAAGTCACCTCCAATGGCTTCGGCAAGCAGCGGGGCAGCCATATTGCCGGCGGCATTCGCGGCTATGATTTTGTCGTATCCAACAAAAGCTGCTGCTCCAAAGCCAAGGAAAATGGTCATTATATAAAAGATGCCAATGATCCAAGTGGCATATACTACGGACTTACGGGCTGTGATGGCGTCTTTTACCGTAAAGAAACGGATGAGAATGTGAGGAAGTCCAGCAGTACCGAGTACAAGCGCTAAATTAAGGGATAAAGTATCCAATGGATCCTTGAATTTGTTACCCGGGTTGAGGAAATCGCCGCCTAAAGGGGTGGCTGTTTTCATTTGCTTGAACATCTCGATCACGCTAAAGTCGAATTTCGCCAACACGATAATAGAGATGATGAATGTACCTGCCATCAATAAAATCGCCTTTACGATTTGGACCCAACTGGTGGCCGTCATACCGCCGAATACGACGTAGACGGTCATTAAAATACCTACAATGATGACGGAGTATAGATAATCAATTCCAAGTAAGAGTTTTATAAGGGCACCTGCACCGACTAGTTGGGCAATCATATAAAAGGTTGAAATGGAAATGGTGTTAAGGGCAGCGACCCCGCGTACTTTCTTTTCATTGAAACGGGCAGCGATCATGTCCGCCAGTGTATACTTACCAAGGTTCCGGAGCGGTTCGGCCACGATATAAAGAACGACCAGATAAGCAACCAGAAAACCTATACTATAGAAAAAGCCATCAAATCCAGAGAGTGCGACCATCCCAGCTATTCCTAAAAAAGAGGCGGCGGACATATAATCACCCGCAATGGCCCAGCCATTCTGCCAGCCAGTCAGGCTGCTGTCCGCCGTATAAAAGTCCGCGGTCGTTTTGGTGCGCCGTGAAGCAAAATAGGTAATGACTAATGTAAGCCCGACAATGATTAAAAATAATATGAAAGCAAGTATATTCATTGTAAATTCACCTTTATCCTTTCGCTTCTTTAACGATTTTTTCAACTAATTGGTCAAAAGCCGCAGCTTTTTTGGAATAGAGGATGCATAAGGTCCAGGTCATGATAAATTGAGCGAAGGCAAAAACCCAGGCCCAACTGATAGCCCCGAAGGCATAAGAGTTAAGAACTTTAGAATAGGAAGTCAGTATGGGTAAGGTGAAATAAAAGACCATGAAAAAGATGGATAGTGGGACGATGAAATTGCGTTTTTTCCTTAGGAGCTCTTGAAAAGATTGTGATTGGACGATCTTGGTGTAGTCCGTGGAAGCGCTTACCTCGGTTTTCTTAGCTATTGAATCGTTTGATGCCAAGTTGGTTCCCCCTTCATTGAATATTATTTTGGTTTTGATTACCAATTTTTCTGATAACAGTATCAGTATATATTTTTCAGAATATATTGTAAATTTAAAACCTTGAAATAAACCTTTTTTCGTTCGACATAGTGTAATTATTAATGAGAGTAAAGGCTGACATAAATGTACGACCATCAAATCAAATCCGACCATTAAGGAAAAGTTAAGCTTCCTTCACGATACTGGTTTCAACGAAGGAAATATGAAAGGGGAAAATATGAAAAAGTGGATAATGATAGGTGCGATTTTAGTGGTGGTCATTGGGGGATGCGTTTGGTTTTTCATGAAGGACAATGCTGAGCCTGTTGTTGCAAAGTCGGTGCCTGCTAAAGTTGAAAAGGGTGATCTTAAAGTTAAAATAAGCGGTTCAGGATCGGTCGCTGCAACCAATAGTAAGGACCTAACTTCCTCGGTTACGGGTGAAGTGGATGAAGTCCTTGTAGAGAAGAATGAATTGGTTGAGAAAGGTGATGAACTTATTACCTTCTCGGATGGAAGTGACCCGATAACAGCCCCATTCGATGGTACAGTGACAAAATTGGATGTAGAAGAAGGGGATCGTGTATCAAGCAGTGAAGTGGTGGCACATGTTACGGATTATAAAAAATTGAAAACTACAGTCAGTGTTGATGAAATGGATGTTCCAAGTGTTAAAAAAGGACAAACAGTTGAAATAAAAGCAAGTGCTTTCGAAGATAAAACGTTCACTGGGGAAGTGACCAGTGTAGCAAAGGAAGGTACATATGAGAATGGAGTTTCTTCATTCGATGTCACTATCAAAATTGACAAACCTGGCGACCTGAAAATTGGGATGTCTACTGAAGTGAGCATTGTGACGAATAGTGTAAAAGATGTTTTATACGTTCCGATTGAGGCAGTCCAAAAGGACGGTGAAGAGAAATATGTGAATATACAACAATCCGGTTCCGCTGAAGGGGCTACAAGTACAAAGGCAACGGTTGAAACTGGGATCAGTAACGATAGGTATATCGAAATAACATCGGGTCTTGAAGAGGGCCAGTTTGTCTCCTTGCCCATAACCATCTCAAATGAAAATTCGACAGGCAGCGGCTTAGGTGGAAGGAATGGAGGCCAAGATGGCGAAATACGAATGCAGGGTGGCAGCGGAATGCCGAGCGGAGGCGGGATGCCAAACGGTGGCGGAATGCCAAGCGGCGGGGGAGGTCAGTAATATGGCGAACCCCATCATAAAAATCAGGGACATGTCTAAATCGTATGAATTAGGCGGAGATACGGTTAAGGCACTTCAAAATGTATGCCTTACAATCAATAAAGGAGATTTCATTTCTATCATCGGACCTTCTGGATCGGGGAAATCGACGTTCATGAATATGATTGGCTGTCTTGACAAGCCTGATACAGGTGAATTTCTTCTTGATGGAAAAGAAGTGGAAAAGATGAAGGATAATGAGTTAGCTGCCATTCGTAACATTAAAATAGGATTTATCTTTCAAAACTTCAATCTGTTGGCAAAACTGACAGCGTTGGAGAATGTGGAACTTCCCCTGGTTTATAGAGGGTCAAGTGTGAAGGAAAGAAGAGAAGTGGCCAATGCGTGCCTTGATATGGTGGGCCTGAGTGACCGGAAGAATCACTTGCCAACTCAACTTTCGGGTGGGCAGCAGCAAAGGGTTGCAATTGCTAGGGCGCTTGCAGGCAACCCTCCCGTTTTATTGGCGGATGAGCCGACAGGGGCTCTTGATAGTAAAACAAGTAAAGAAGTGCTGCAAATGCTGAAAGATTTAAACGAAAAGGGACAAACAATCATTCTTATAACGCATGACTTGGAAGTGGCAAAGGAAGCAACTCGTGTCGTACGGATACAGGATGGTCAGCTATTTGAAAACGGAGGTGATTGGATTGAACCTGGGCGAATCAATGAAGATGGCTATACGCAGTATCAAATCCAATAAAGTCCGTGCATTTTTAACCATGCTCGGGATCATTATTGGAGTTGCCTCTGTAATCGTTCTGGTTTCGATTGGGCAGGGTTCCTCACAGTCCGTTCAGGACGAGATCAATAGCTTGGGAACGAACCTGTTAACGGTAAGTGTCACGGATACCGACTCCGTGAAGCTGACGGATGACACAATAGAACAGTTTAAAGATCTGGACGGGATATCGGAAGTTGCACCTGTGGTCACCGGACGCGTTTATGCTAAAAACGGAGAAGCTTCGACACAGGTCTCAATGGTCGGTACAACTTCATCCTACTTAACAGTGAGGGATCTAAAGCTTAGTCAAGGTCGTTTTTTGACGGATATGGAAACGGAATTACGCTCTAAGGTGGTTGTCTTGGGGTCAGATACAGCCGACGCGCTTTTTGAAAATCAAAAAGCGGTGGACCAAAGCGTTCTTATCGGAGGTGTTTCCTATCGAGTGATCGGTGTTTTGAAATCAGCAGGCACCTCAATGGGATCGAGCGGGGATGATGTAATCATTGCACCGATCACTGCTGCAGAACGGGCTACAGGCAGCACGACAATCGGAACGGTATATTTAAAAGCGGAGAACGAGAATATCTTAGATAGGGCGATGTACCGGGTACAAGGTACGATGATCACATCATTTCCAGGTCAGAGTGATAACTATTCGGTGTCCAATCAAGAAGATCTGATGGATACAATGAGCTCTGTGTCGGATACGTTCACTCTCATGCTTGGCGGTATTGCGAGTATTTCGTTACTTGTAGGCGGAATTGGAATTATGAATATCATGCTGGTCTCCGTCTCAGAAAGGACGAAGGAAATCGGGATTAGAAAGGCAATTGGGGCAAATCGAAAATCCATTCTTCTTCAGTTTTTAATTGAAGCGATGGTCTTGAGCTGCTTAGGGGGACTGTTGGGAGTTGGAATTGGATTGGGGATCGCGAAATCGGTTTCAGTTTTTTCAAGTTTAACGATTAGTTATTCATGGTCGGTGACACTGTTCGCCCTCTTATTCTCCATTTTAATCGGTATAATCTTTGGTGTTTTCCCTGCCAATAAGGCATCCAAATTAAATCCAATCCAAGCACTGCATCACGAATGAACATACAATTTGAGAGAAAGCCGGCGATTAAAAGCCCGCTTTCTTTTGCCTATGAAAAAGGATAAAATCAACATATATCATAATTGAAATGGTTAGGAGGCACCCTGGATGAAGGTTTTGGTGGTAGAAGATAATGTTTCATTATTAGAATCGATCAGGCAAATCCTGACTGATGAATATGAAGTAGATACAGCGGAAAATGGGGAAGATGGACTATTCATGGCTCTGCAAAGTATCTACGATATCATCATTTTGGATGTAATGCTTCCGGGAATTGATGGATTTGGAATCGTACGGAAAATCAGGGAAGCAAAGATAGATACAAGCGTCTTGTTTTTGACGGCAAAAGATGCGCTTGAGGACCGTGTCAGAGGCTTGGAGATGGGTGGCGATGATTATTTGGTCAAGCCATTTCAGGCACCGGAACTTAAGGCCAGGATTCGTGCCCTGCTTCGAAGGAGTGGCATTATATCGCTTGCGCAGCATGTGAAATACCTTGGAATTGAACTGTTGGAAAAAGAAAAGGATATTTTGGTTGATGGAAAGATCATTAAAATGACCTTGAAGCAGTTTGAATTACTGGAGTATCTAATTCAAAATAATGGAAAAATATTGACCCGTGAGCAGATTTTTGACCGCATTTGGGGATTTGATTCAGATACGACGATCGCCATTGTTGAAGTGTACATCCATCATTTAAGAAAAAAGTTGGAACCTTTCAATTATCATAAGGATATTCAAACGGTTCGGGGTATTGGTTATATGCTAAAACAACCATAAGGGGATCATTATGTTCCAAAAAACACGGCTTCAACTAACATTATTGAATTCTATCGTCTTTATTGTATTAATAGCCATATTAAGCAGAACGATTTATTTCTATACGGAAGATCAGATCTATAGGGATGTCAATGATTCACTTGAAAAGGATCACAGGGATTTCAATAATGGGGGCATGCCAGGCGGACGTCCGCAAGGTGAGTTTCTATTAGGTCCGGGGCCAAGCGTCATCGTTTGGGGACCGGATGATACGATTATTGAGCCAAGACTGAGCGAAGACAATTTCTTTAAGGTTAATGAATCGAAATTTTATCCTAAAAGATTTGATGAGATTGAAGAAATATCTGTAAATGGACCGACGTATCGTGCGCTTTCCACCAAGGTCAATACGGAATATGGAGAGATGACCGTACAATTCATCAGGAATGTGGATACAGAAAAAGAAATGCTCGATCGCTTGCTGCTCATATTGTTTGTTGGTGGGGGAATTGGAAGTTTGGTGGCGGTCGGCGCAGGCTATCTTCTTGCAGGACGGGCCCTTATACCAGTTAAGAAATCCTGGGATCAGCAGCAGCAGTTCGTCTCGGATGCTTCGCATGAAATTCGAACGCCACTTGCTGTCATTCAATCGCGGGCTGATTTGCTATTTCAATCACCGAACGCGACAATCGAGGAAAAAGCCGTTGATATATCCATCATTTCGAAAGAAGTCCGACGATTGAATAAACTTGTTAACGGACTTTTGACCTTGACTAGAACGGATTCGAATCAAATAGAGGTTAAGAAATCGAACTTTTTCCTTGATGACTTACTTATGGACATAGTTGAACAGTATACTGATATAGCTTCTTTTCAAGAAAAATCAATAATTAGCCATGCCCCCGAACAGGTGGTGTTTCATGGGGATAAAGAGAGAATTCATCAGCTATTGGTGATTTTGGTGGATAATGCCATGAAGTTCACGGAGGAAGGCGGGGAGATTTCCCTTTCCTGCATCAAGAATGCTTCATCCATCATTCTTTCTGTAGAGGATAATGGAGAAGGCATCCCACAGGAAGAAATCCCCTTGATTTTTAACCGTTTTTATCAAGTGGAGCAATCCCGTTCAGCAAATGAAGGCTCCGGTTTAGGCCTATCCATTGCCCAATGGATTGTTAACACACATCAAGGGACGATCAAGGTTACTAGTGAACAAAATGAACGAACCCGTTTTGAAATCACTTTTCCGAGAAATCAAAAGAAAAGTTAATTATGCCATCCAATCGCTTGACCATTCATGGGTTCGTTGCCGCTGCCGTTCACATACATCATTTAATGTCCAAAAAAACTGAAGTCTAAAAAGCAATCCTCATAGAAACATGTTTCAAGGCAAGCTATGGGATACTATAAGAGAAGGTTCCTTTTCAAGGGAATCTTCTTTTTATTTCAGGAAAAACCCATTATTGTAATCAATTGTTATTTTAAAAAGTGAGATAACAATTGCACTTGAAAAAATATTAGTTTAATATAAACTTCTAGAGAGGTACGTACAAGTATTTTGGATAAAAGAGAAAACGTTTGCATAAAATTTTTGAGGGTACCCTACTAATAATGCACGATCATTAAATTCACCTTAGTGGAGGCAGAATATGAAATTTCTGATAGCAATTTTAGGACTGCTTATTGTTTTTGGACTAGCTATTTTAGTGAGTAGTGACCGCAAGAAAGTTAAAATTAAACCGATCATACTGATGGTGATCATTCAGCTTATTTTAACTTATTTATTATTAAATACGAAGTTCGGTTTAGTGATCATCAATTCGATTGCCAATGGTTTCGGAAAACTTTTGGAATGGGCAAATGAAGGGGTCACCTTTGTATTTGGCGGGATTGTAAACGAAGGAGCATCACCCTTCTTTTTAAATGTCCTTCTACCTATCGTATTCATCTCAGCATTAATCGGGATTTTACAGCACTTCAAGATCCTTCCCTTCATCATGAAGTGGATTGGATTCCTGCTGAGTAAGGTGAATGGAATGGGTAAATTGGAATCTTACAATGCTGTCGCATCAGCAATAGTCGGCCAATCCGAGGTTTTCATCACCTTGAAAAAACAACTTGGTGCCATTCCTCCATCACGCATGTATACGCTTTGTGCGTCAGCCATGTCAACCGTATCGATGTCGATAGTCGGTGCTTATATGACCATGATTGAACCAAAGTATGTTGTGACGGCTATTGTTATTAACATGTTTGGTGGATTTATCATTGCATCCATTATTAACCCTTATACGGTAACGGATGAAGATGATATTCTCCCAGTTGAAGTAGGCGCAGAGAAGCAGTCTTTCTTCGAAATGCTTGGGGAATATATCATGGATGGATTTAAGGTTGCTATCACTGTTGCAGCGATGTTAATTGGTTTCGTGGCATTAATTGCAGGAATCAACAGCTTATTCGATATGATCCTCGGCATCAGCTTCCAAGAAATCCTGGGGTATATCTTTGCACCGTTTGCCTTTATCATGGGTGTACCGATTTCAGAAACCGTTACTGCAGGCGGAATCATGGCGACGAAGCTAGTGACGAATGAATTCGTTGCCATGCTGAGCTTAGGAGATGCATCATCGGCATTGAGCGATAGGACAATAGGGATCGTTTCGGTTTTCTTGGTTTCATTCGCTAATTTTTCATCTATTGGAATCATTGCTGGTGCGGTCAAAGGCCTGCATGAAAAACAGGGAAATGTTGTGGCTCGTTTCGGCTTGAAGCTGCTATACGGTGCGACTCTTGTCAGCATCCTTTCAGCGATCATCGTAAGTGTAATACTTTAAGAAACCATAATGTTCAGTTTAATGATATGCAAGTGGATATAACATAAGAGGTACTTGGGTTTAAACTGTACCCTATGTAAAGGACAATTTTAAAAAAAGGTTAGGCTATCTCTAGAAGATGATCTCTGTATTGAAC
>NZ_JBHZPF010000024.1:0-65545 GCF_042787975.1 Peribacillus sp. YIM B13482 | reverse complement strand
AAATAAACAAGCAATTAACGATAAAAATCAAAATGGGGAATGAGCAAAAGCTCTCCCCCATTTTGTCAACAGCCCCATAAGGGACACTTTTTTATGTGTGTCCGTTATCCGGGGTATAGTTCATTTCTCGATGGCCTCTCTTTCATTTCTTCATATTATATTTATCCAAAAAGCGGTCCACCCGTCCGCCTTTTTCAGCAAACTTCTGCTTTCCAGTATAAAAAGGGTGGGTATCTGAACTGATCTCCACTTTTAATAACGGATACGTTTGCCCATCTTCCCACTCGATCGTTTCATTGGACGTTTTCGTGGAACCTGTCAAAAATTTATAACCACTGTTGGTATCCATAAATACTACTTGTCGATAATCGGGATGAATTTCTTGTTTCACTATTATCACCTCATTGTTAATATGGGTATATGTTAAACGTAATGATTACTATTATTGATCATTTTGCTTGAAGGTGCCAATAACCGGCACCTCCTTATAGTTTAATCTTGATTATCCATACTTATTCAATTGTGCTTCAACCGGCCATCCCGTTATGCGGACCGGCCTGCAGTTCATACATTTGATAATACTTCCCTTTTAATTCCATTAATTCTTCATGTGTACCTTGCTCGGAAATCCGCCCTTTATCCAGTACAAGAATTTGGTCGGCATTTTTAATCGTGGAAAGTCTATGTGCAATGATGAAGGTCGTTCTCCCTTTTTTCAGCACATCCATTCCCTCCTGGATAATTGCCTCGGTTTCAGTGTCGATGCTTGCAGTCGCTTCATCCAATATCAGAATCGCCGGATTGAATGCAAGAGCACGTGCAAAAGAGATGAGCTGCCGCTGTCCAGAAGATAACGTTCCTCCTTTTTCAATCACGGGTTCATCCAGCCCTAAAGGAAGATGCTTCAGCACTTTGTCCCCTCCTACATCTTTTAATGATTTTTCAACCATTTCCCTTGTGATGCCTTTATGATTCAGACTGATATTGGAAGCGATGGTGCCAGTAAATAAATAGGGATCCTGTAGGACGATTCCCATATGCTCCCTAAGCGTTTGATGGGGGATATCCAAAATATTCCTGCCATCAATTTTGATTTGCCCTTCGCTGCTATCATAAAAACGGAACAGTAAATTCATTATTGAACTTTTTCCTGATCCAGTATGGCCTACTAAAGCGACCGTTTCCCCTTGCTTAGCTGAGAAGGAAATGTCCTTTAACACATATTCTTCATCCTTATAGCCAAAAGAAACATTTTCAAATAGCACGTTTCCTTTGTATCTGGATATGTTTTCATCACTGACAGCCAATCCCTGCTCATCCAATAAACTGAATGCCCGCTCCCCTGCAACAAGTGCCTGTTCTAGGTTAGCGAACTGATTGACGATTCCGTGAAGCGGATGAAGCAGTCGGCTGATCAAATCAACAATTGCATACATCATTCCTAAAGAAATGGCTGAACTCGCTGTAAGGGAAATCCCGCCGAAATACCAGACGAATGCCATTAGCGCCAAAACCTTAATGACACCAATCAAGTTTCCACCCGTCAACGAATTCAAATGGAGCATTTTATTTTGATAGGAATAATGCTCCCGGTTCAAATTTTCAAATGTTTGCTTCGTTTCCTTTTCACGTCCAAATGCCTGAATGATGCTCATTCCAGAAATGGATTCATTGATCATCCCATTAATATCGCTGACCCGTTCCCTAATGATGTGATTATATTTCGAGGCGAATTTACGGTATACAGTCGTCCAGATAACGATGATCGGAATAAGTAAAAGACCAATGGTACCAACACGTGCATCCAGAATAAACAAAGCAATGAGAACGCCGAAGATATTAATTGTGCTCGAGAAAAAGTTGGCGAGCACGGTTACATATAATTCCCGGATCGCTTCCGTATCATTAGTGACCCTTGCTACAACTTTTCCCGCTGGCATATTATCGAAATAACGTATCGGTAAACGGGAAATATGCTTAAAAATATCATTTCGCATCTTCTGAATGATTCGGTTGGCCGCTTTCTGCAAATAAAAACTCTGCCCATATTGAAAAATGGAAGAAATGATGACAAGGCCAAAGTAAAAAGCCACAAGCTTAAGGATCCGCGGAATTTCCGGTTGGTAAAACCGCATCACTTCCTGACTGGTCAACTTCACTGCTTGCGCCCGTTGCTCTTTTCCGTCTTTCTTAATGATCAACGATTGGTTCTCCAAGGTTCTGCGTCCATCCATTGGTTCAGCTTCATTTACGAAGACAAATTGATTTCCAACCTGCAGAACGTGGACTTCCCTGCCTTTCTTCTCACCTTCAGTGAAGTAATCAGCCCGTTTATACCATTTTTCTTCATACTCCACAGCATCTTTTCCTTTAACCGTTTCATACCAGGAGGATTCGATGCCAAGTATATGTGAATCAATGATTTTCTTGGCAACGAACGGACCCGTTAAATCGGCCGCTACCGAAAGTGCCAGCATGATCAGGGCGCCAATGATCAATTTTTTATAAAGGGCAGCATAATTAAAAAGTTTCTTTACGACCTTCATGCCTTCACCTCCGTTCCTTCATCAACCTGCTGCCGCTCGTATTGCTCCCTATACCAGCCATTATCCTGCAGTAAATCTTCGTGAGTCCCCTCTTCGATGATCTCTCCGCCATCCAACACGATAATCCTATCCGCGTGCTGAACGGCTGATAAGCGATGGGTTGTGATGATGGTCGTTTTCCCTGCCCGTTCATTTTGGATATTTTCAATGATGGTCGTTTCCGTTTTCGCATCCACAGCGGATAAGGAATCATCCAATATTAGGATTTCTGGATTTTTGATCAGTGCCCTGGCAATCGAGATCCTCTGCTTTTGCCCTCCAGATAGAGCGACACCCTTCTCACCGACAAGTGTCTCAAGACGGTTGGGCAGCATCATTAAGTCCTTCTCAAAATCCGCAAGCCGGATAGCTTCAGCCAGTTCATCTTCCGTTGCATCCATTTTACCGAATAAGATATTTTCCCTCACAGACTTTGAGAATAAAAAATGGTCCTGTGGGACATAGCCGATCCAATTACGAATATCTTCAAGGTCCAGTTGCTCCAGCGGTATGCCTGCAAAAGCAATTTCTCCTCTTCCTAAAGGATATTCCCGCAGCAATTGCTTCACGAATGTCGTTTTTCCACTTCCTGTCTTCCCAACTATCCCTAATGTTTGACCACGCTCAAGCTGAACGGAAATATTGGATAGATTCACAACTGTTGAGGATGGGTATGTAAAAAACACGGAATTGAATTGGATATTTTCCGGATTCGGAATACTCTCCAGACCCAATGAGTTCTTCACATCCGCCTCATATGAAAGGGTGTCTTGAACACGGTCAAGCGAAGCATTTCCCCTTTGCATGACATTGATCAGTTCACCCACCGCGATCATCGGCCAAATTAACATGCCTAGGTAAACATTGAACGAAACAAGTCCGCCAAGCGTTATGGCCTGTTGAAAAACAAGATAAGCCCCGTAGCCCAAACCGATTAAATAACTGATGCCGATGATAATGCTTATCGTCGGATCAAAGAGGGCGTCGATTCTTGCCACCGCGAGATTTTTGCGATAAACATCCTCTGTCATTTCATCAAATCGCTTTTCATCCTCCCGTTCCTGGACATAGGCCCGGATGACCCGGACACCTGAAATGGATTCAAGGACCTTGTCATTTAAAGAACCAAAGGCTGCTTGTGCATCCGTAAAACGTTTGTAAATTTTCTTCACGTAGATTTGCATCATCACTGCCATGATCGGAAGTGGCAGCACCGCCGCAATCGTCAACTCCCAGCTGATGGTGGCGCCCATCATGACCACAACCGTAATGGTGAACAGAACCGAGTCAACGAGCGTCAATATCCCGAAACCAGCTGTGAGGGAAATTGCCTTTAAATCATTGGTTGCCCTGGCCATTAAATCCCCTGTACGGTTTTTTTCATAAAAAGTCGGCGTCATTTTCAGCAAATGGCTCATAAATCCGGACCTTATTTTTCGTTCGACCAAGTTTCCGCCGCCGAATAACAGAAAGCTCCATAAGTAACCAAATAGGTAGCTTCCGCCCAGTACCATGAGCAAATAAACAACGTATTTCATGACACCCTCCTGCGTCATGCTGCCATTATTCATATCATCGATGGCATTTCCGACGAGCTTTGGCGGGATAACCTCCAGGATATTGACTAGACATAGAAATAAAATGGCATAGGTATAGCGCTGCCACTGTTCTTTAAAGAACCAGGACAGCTTTTTAAAAATCGCAAACATGAATTCCCCTCCCTTTTGTTAAAACCTTACCCTTCACTAACCACTTTCTGGATCTCCGGGCTGCAGTAAGACTCCCAATGTCATTTGTCTCATTTAAAACTCCTCCTATCTCTTATATGGAAAGGCCGCTATTGCACCTGTATCCCCAAAGCCAAAAAGCCTCCGCCAATTAGCGGAAGCTTTTTTAGATGTGTAAGAACACATATAAAGGCGCAGGCCGCGAAAATTCACAACCTGCGCTTTAAAATGATCAATGAGCACGTTCTAATCCTTTGTCTAGAAAGACAAAGTTTCAGGGCAGGCGGACGTATGATATTCAATTGTGATATCTATGTGCTTAACTGATTTAGTCATGACGTTCGCCTCCTTCTCCTTGATTAATGGTAATATTTAACTTATATTAAAAGATTACTACGTGTGTATATTTTTGTCAATTGTGACTTTTCTAGATTATTGATGGATAATCCTTTATTCTTATAATGACGTAACCTAAGGAGGTTCAGCATATGCCATGGAGAAAATATATACTCCTAGCGGTTCCCTTTTTATTATCATCCATTTTCATCTTATTTGCCGTACCGGTCCAATATAGACCGGTTTCCTTCATTCCTGTTTTACTTTTCTGGATAGTTTATTATATTTTATTGTACCGGGAAAAGAAGAAGAAAAATAACTGATGACGAAAGAAAACCATCAACAATCAACTTGAGGGCGTTGCAAATGCAACGCCCCTTTCTTGACGGCTCTGCATATAATGATCGAAAAACATTCGTGGTGATTGTATGTTCTCGCAATATGTGCAGAAGCTGTTAGGCAAACTCCCTGTCAAAACAAAACCCATCATCGATGCTGAAAGATATGACACGCTAAAATCCCATTTACAAAAAGAGCTTTTTCAGCCTTTGGATGTGTCTAAAGCTTTTTTACCTATGGAATCGGCTCTTATAAAAAGCATTCGGACCGAAGCAGCTGCCTGGAACCGGAATAATGCTACAAGAACACAAGCATATCTGGCCTTTTATAATCGTAATCCAGAGGTCCATTGGGCCTTTTTAGCACATATGGTTTCGAGGAATGGGGGATACCATATGACTGATTTGAAAAGTTCATCCATGACCCATCTCTTTGACAGAGCGGAACGGCAGAAATTTTTCCAGTTCCTTGAGCGCGCCAATTCAGCGATATTTGCCGATGCCTTCCCCCAGCTGCTTTTATATGAACATTCTAAACAAAAAGAACTTCCGATAAGGAAGTATTTTCCGGTATTCCGCATTTCAAGATTCATGGCCCCGATTTGGGAATCTTTCATCGAGGAACCCCATTCACCCCTTTTGACAACATCCCTTATCATTAATGAACAAAGAATGCTTCAGGAAAGGGTAATAAAACGCACCCGCCATGGTGAAATCCTTCGAAGGCTTGATTTTCAGCTGCAGGAATACTTAGGCTTCATGAACGTTATCTTTCCTTACGCGAATAAACAAGACGGACTCCGTTCCTTGACCGGCCTGACCGTAGACCGCTTTGCCAATCCGAAACAGCGTATTGAAACGGGAAAATTCTTATACGGGCTTCTTTTTCAGGATTCGGTTGTTTTTCACGGTGTTGGCCAATTTACAAAAGAGGTTCCACACACGGGTTCAAGAGAGGATTACTGGGAAAGCATATATACCTCTGATGCATCCGCGGCAAAAGATGATAAAGTTTATAGCCCCATTCTTCATGATGCATGGGCAGATCAAATTGTCTTTCCTCCCCCTTCCATTGATTGGTTCACGAATGAAAGCTTCATAGAAGATTTAAGAAGTTCACCGATTATAAAAAAAGCGGACCTGACCAAAAAGGTGCTTGAAAATGTAAAGCATCTCAAAACCCTTAACGGAATGAAAGCCATTTTCTAGATCAAGCCTCTTACTTTGAATATCCTATCCTCCATTTGGCAAGAATGGTTAGCAAAAAGAATGGGTGAATCGAATGAGAGGCATTGTACTATTAAATCCAAACTACAATATCGGGGATTTACATACAAACGAAAGCTTTGCAATCCAAAAGATCATGACGGACAAGTATATAGACGAAAAAAATATTTCCCCGGTCATATTGAATCCGTATCAAATCCATCCTTATTACACCATCCCGCATGAGCTTCTTTTCAATTTACAGAATCGAAAAAAGTGTCAAATCGATTGCCTGGTGCTTCACTCTCTAGCTACGATGGAACGTTTCATCTATATTTACCCTGAAAAGTGGCTTGAGCTATGCGGATATTTCAAAGAGATCATCAGTGTCGCGACTCAAACTCCGGTTAGGAATTATGAAGCAAATTAATGCTTGAATAAAAAATCATGGTACTTAAGGCATTGTGAATGGATTCTCCAGGGTGAAAAGTCCTTGAATGTTCATTTACCATGACCATCCTTCCAAAGTACTTTGATTTGAGCTCCCTTCTTTACATGAGCTACACGATAACGAAACTCTTTTATTATTGCCGCCGTATTCTTCCCCCTTTCTTTATCTATTAAAACCCCTCCCAAATCATTGGCAATTAATTCGTATCAATTTTCCCAATTGCGCGATTAACAGGAATTTTATAACTCTTAAACTATCTATTGGAAATATAGATAAATTTACGGATAAAGCATAGAAAAATAAGTTAAATTTATATATCATTGGAGATAGGAATTTTCTTATTTTTTACTTTTACTAGAAAGGAATGTTAATGATGACCAAAGAAAAAAAGAAAAAAAACCCAATTCCTTTCCGATTGAACATTTTTTTCTTTTTAATATTCATTTTATTTTCAAGCTTAATAATCCGGCTTGGCATCGTCCAAATCGTGTATGGGGATGATTACCTCCGCGAAGTCGATCGAACGGAAAACGATGTGGCCAATACCCCCGTTCCCCGTGGGAAGATGTATGACCGGAACTTGAATCCGGTCGTTGATAATGAGCCACGCAATGCCATTACTTATACGAAATACCCGAATACGAAAACTGCCGATATGGTAAAGACGGCTGAGGTCCTTGCTACCTTGATAGAAAAAGATACAAAAAAGGTAACGACCCCGGATAAAAAGGATTTTTGGATTTTAAAACATCCGAAAAATGCCGAAGCTTTGATTACTAAGGCCGAGAGGAAGAAAGTAGACGAAAAGAAGCTGAAGCAAAAAGATTTATACAAACTTCAAATGGAACGGGTAACCGATGAGAATATCAAGGAATTCACCAAGGATGAATTGGAAGTGATAGCCATCTTCCGGGAATTCAATAGTGGCTATGCCCTCGCCCCTTCCATCGTGAAGAACAAAGATGTCACTACAAAGGAATACGCCAGGGTTAGTGAGCATTTGGATGAAATGCCAGGCGTGGACGTAACGACTGATTGGGAAAGGACCTATAAGTATGACGAGACCCTCCGTTCGGTTCTGGGCAAAGTCTCTTCTTCCGAAGAAGGGATTCCCAGTGAAAATATTGACTATTATCTGGCACGCGACTATACCAGGAATGATCGGGTCGGAAAAAGTTATCTCGAAAAACAATATGAAGATGTCCTGCGCGGCCAAAAGACGCGGGTTGAAAATGTGCTGAGCAAAGGGGAGGTCATCAAATCGAATACCCTCACCGAAGGACAAAGCGGAAAAGACTTGGTCCTGACAATCGATATGGAGCTGCAGCAAAAAGTCGAAAAAATCATCGAGAACGAATTGCGTATATCTAAATCTAAGGGAAATACATACCTATTAGATCGTGCCTTCGTCGTTTTAATGGACCCGAATACAGGTGAGGTGCTTACGATGGCCGGTAGGCAATACGGACGTAACAGTAAAACCGGCTTAACCGAAATGAACGATTTCGCCCTTGGAAACATTACGACCTCCTATACGATGGGGTCATCTGTTAAAGGGGCTACGGTCTATACGGGCTTTCAGACTGGAGCCATCTCACCGGGGTCGGCGTTTCATGACCACCCACTTTTATTAGCTGGTGCCGAACCCAAAAAATCTTATAGCCCTTTAGGGTATGTAACGGATGTTTCTGCATTAAAAAAATCGTCGAATGTCTATATGTTCATGACCGCAATTAAAATTGCCGGCGGCCATTATATCCCTCATCAACCCTTAGGGATCAACCGGGAAGCTTATGCAATCATGCGCAATCATTATGCCCAATTCGGATTGGGTGTCCGTACCGGCATCGACCTGCCAAATGAATCGGTCGGGTTTAAAGGCGTCGACATGTCTACAGATGGATTGCTGCTGGATTTATCGATTGGCCAGTATGATACATATACTCCTATGCAATTGGCACAGTACGCTTCAACGATTGCAAATGGCGGCAAGAGACTGGAGCCGCGTATGGTCAAGGAAATCCGGAACCCTTCCGACGAACACAGTCAAATGGGCAGCGTTTTTAAATCGATGAGCCCCAAAGTGCTGAACGAATTAGGCGGAAAGGATGTTTGGATTCAGCGTGTCCAAGAAGGTTTCAGGCAGGTTGCCCAGGAGCCAGGTGGGACGGCGTATAACTATTTCGGAGGGAAATCCTACCATGCAGCAGCGAAAACGGGAACAGCCGAGGCCTTTTACGACGGACCGCGGAGGAATCAATATAGTAAACCATTGGATACCATTAATCTAACACTTGCAGGTTATGCACCACACAATAACCCGGAAGTGGCATTCTCTGTCGTCGTGCCATGGGTCTATCAAGGCAAGCCCTCTGACGATATCAACAAACGTATCGGGAAAGAAGTAATGGACGCCTATTTTAAATTGAAGGAAAAAAGATCAAAAGGTGAATCTGATGCAGACAATGCAATAGCAAGCACACAATGATGGTTTACACAAAAAGGCCTGCTCGATTATGAGCAGGCCTTTTTGTGCTCTCACTACTCCAGCTTTTGAACGAATTCCTTATATAGAGCCCTTAGTGCATCTCCCCTGCTGATGATGCCGACGACTTTATCATTTTTGTCCACGACGGGGATTTTCTTGAAATGATGCTTGGAAAGGACCTTTATCAATTCATCTAACGGATCTTCGGGGGATAGCTTTGTAATTCTTTTATTTCTTATGATTTGTGAAACTTTATCATTCATTTTGGATGTAACCTTTTCATCCAATTCTTCACCTGGAAGAACCGTAATGTATGTGAAATACCCCATGATGGCTTCCTCAGCAGGTTTCAAATAACGAAGGATATCCCCGTCCGTCACCATTCCCAATAGCTTATCGCGTTCATCCACAACCGGGACCCCGCCCACTTTATTTTCGATCAAGATTCGCAGAATTTCCTTTAGTGTAAAATCAGGACGGGCTACATAGACTTCCCTTATCATGAAATCCTTAACTAACATAATACCACCCCTTTTTTTAAAGTTCGTCGTTCTATATTCATCTCCTTTCTATTATTACCCTTACTTACTCTATTTAAAAACCCTTGCCGCCTGGACTGCCTTTTTCCAGCCATTATATAAATCCTTCCGTTCCTGCTCTTCCATCTCGGGTTCGAATTTCTTATCGACTGCCCACAGCTTTGAAATCTCTTCTTGGCTTTCCCAATACCCGACTGCGAGCCCAGCTAAATACGCGGCCCCTAACGCTGTCGTCTCACTAATAACCGGCCTTTCGACTGGTACTTTCAAGAGGCCGCTTTGAAATTCCATCAAGAAGTCGTTTTTGACAACCCCGCCATCGACCCTCAATGCCTTTAGGTTAATCCCTGAATCGACTTCCATGGCGCAAAGGACATCTTTTGTCTGGTAGGCCAAAGCTTCCAATGTTGCCCCGTACGAAATGCTCCTTCGATGTCCCCCTTGTTAATCCGAATACCGCTCCCCTCACATCACTATCCCAATAAGAGGTACCTAATCCAACAAATGCTGGGACGACATAGACGCCGTCAGCTGAAGTGACCCGTTTTGCATACATTTCACTGTCTTTCGAATCATTCAAGAGTTTTACCCCGTCCCTTAACCATTGTATGGCCGAACCTGCAACAAAAACACTGCCTTCCAATGCATATTCGACTTTTCCGTTCAGCCCCCATGCAATCGTGGTCAATAGGCCATGCTCTGATTTCACTGCCTTTTCTCCTGTATTCATCAGCATAAAGCATCCTGTACCGTACGTATTCTTGGCTTTGTTTGGCCAAGTATGTTTTGAAATAGGAATGGCAGCCTGTTGATCCCCCGCTGACCCGGCAATCGGGATTTCGTGGCCAAAGAAATGATGTGGGGCTGTATTCCCATATACCTCCGATGAGGAACGAACATCCGGCAGCATCGATTGCGGTACTTGCAGTATTTCCAGAAGCTCTTCGCCCCACTTTAAATTATGAATGTTATACATCAGCGTGCTTGAAGTTCGAATAATCGGTTACATGGGCTTTACCACCCGAAAGTTTCCATATGAGCCATGTTCGACCGTACCAAACAATAAGTCTCCGCTTTCAGCTTTTCCCCGGGCCCCATCTACATGGTCTAGAATCCACTTCATCTTTGTACCGGAAAAATAAGCATCATTCAACAAACCGGTTTTCCGTAAAAATAAGTCATCAAGACCCTCATCCTTCAATCGCTCGCAAATTTCGCTTGTCTGCCTGGATTGCCAGACGATGGCATGATGAATCGGCTGACCTGTTTCTTTATCCCATACCACGGTCGTCTCCCGTTGATCCGTTATGCCAATCCCAGCAATCTGTTCTGGTTTTATATTCATTTCCGATAAAACGGAACCCCAAATTGCATTTGCATTGTGCTTCACCCATCCAGGATTCGGGAAATATTGGATGAATTCCTTTTGGGCAATATGCAAAACTTCCCTTCTTTTATTAAGGCTCTTTTCGTAAAGATTGTTGTTTTTAAAACGAAACTATTCAAGGTTGATTGGAGCGGAAGTGCGAGACTCCTGCGGGAGCAGCGGGACAGGTGAGACCCCACAGGCGTTTACGCCGAGGAGGCTCACCGCCCGCCCCGCGGAAAGCGAGCATCTGGAGGGAAATCAACCACAACTCACTACCTGGTAAATAGCAACAAAGTATGTGAAAACAGCCTTTATTAAAAAAACGGCCCGGGAACTTGTCGTTCCCTGATCTCCATGGTTGTCTCCTCCTACACTTAAGATTCCTAAGTGTCTTGCTGTTTTTTCTTTCTTCATTTTTCTTGATATTCCCGTAAAAACAAAAAATATATAAAGTACGGCGAAAAACTGAAAAATATTAGCAGGTTAAGAGATTATCTTTTACAATGAACATAAGTTGGATAGGAGGAATGGAAAATGAATAATCATGAAATAGATTTTAAAATATATGGAGATGACATGCAGTTTGTTGAAGTGGAATTGGATCATCAGGAAACGGTGATTGCAGAAGCTGGAAGTTTAATGATGATGGAAGATCAAATCAAGATGGAAACCATCTTTGGTGATGGGTCTTCGAGTAGCGACGGCGGAATGATGGGGAAGCTATTTGGCGCTGGAAAAAGGCTCCTTACAGGTGAGAGTCTTTTCATGACGGCTTTTACGAATGAAGGAAGAGAAAAAAAACACGTTTCCTTTGCCTCACCTTATCCAGGTAAAATCATTCCAATGGATTTAAGCGAGCTTGGTGGGAAAATCATTTGCCAAAAAGACGCTTTCCTTGCTGCAGCGAAAGGTGTTTCGGTCGGAATTGAGTTTCAGAGAAAAATAGGTGCAGGCTTCTTTGGCGGCGAAGGCTTCATCATGCAAAAGCTTGAAGGAGATGGAATGACCTTCGTGCATGCCGGTGGCACAATCCATAAAAAAGAATTGGTTGCAGGAGAGATCTTACGCGTGGATACAGGATGTTTAGTAGCCATGACTAGCGGAATAGATTATAACATTGAATTCGTAAAAGGCGTGAAAACCGCTTTATTCGGAGGCGAAGGTTTATTCTTTGCAACATTAAAAGGACCCGGAACCGTCTGGGTGCAATCTTTGCCATTCAGCCGTCTTGCCAGCCGTGTATTCGCTGCAATGCCGCAAAATGGCGGATCTTCTGACGAAGGCAGTGTTACTAGAGGTTTATTCAATTTATTCAACGATAAATAAGAACCGGGATCAATGGCTGCCATCATGGCAGCCATTGATCACTTTTTTAAAGGATGGATATCTACATGCAGCTTGTTAAGTGGTCCTACATGAGACGCAATAATATCAGGGCTTTTTTTGATCAATTCCCGGATTCGCCTGTTATTTTCCGCAAAATAAGAGATTACTATTTTGTTTATACCGTTCACTGGACAGCTGCCGATGCCCCTATCGGCATAAAGGAGCTTGAAGAAATGGAACAGCTGCTCAACCGTGAGCTCGGAACTGAACTTCAATATCTTTATCGGAAAAAATGAGTTCACTCCTCGTACATCATTTTTCTTGTCATGCCTCCATCGACGATAAGATCAGCACCCGTAACGAAGTCATTTTCCGTTGCCGTCAAATAAAGACATGCCCTTGCTATATCTTCCGGTTTGCCAACCCGATTGGAAAAATGCTGTTGATGATCTTCATCCCTCAACGAGTCATAATCACCCGTTTCAATCCACCCCGGAGAAATCGAATTGACCGTAATTTTCTCTTTACTGAATGAAGCGGCAAGTGCATGGGTCAGGGCTTTTATCCCTCCTTTTGTCGCAGCATAGGATTCCGAATCTGGCTCAGACATTATCGCTCTTGTTGATGCTAAATTGATGATTGCACCTCCCATTTCATTATTCCGCATCGATGCAGCCGCTGCCTTGGAACAAAGGAAAACACTGCGTAGATTCGTATTCATCATATCGTCCCATTCCTCAATCGTCAGCTCATAAAGCGATTTGAACAATGCCTTTCCCGCATTATTGATTAATATATCAATGGTCTTATATGTTTTTAGAGTGATATCCATCAAATGCTGGATGTCAGCTTCCTTGCGAACATCCGTCTTAACGAACATGGCTTCATGCCCATTATTTTTGAGCTCTTCCGCATACAGCAGACCTTCCTGCTCGTCCATATCTGCGAGAACCACCGATGCACCGCTTTCTGCATAACCCTTTGCCACACCTCTCCCAATACCATTTGAAGCGCCCGTTACAATCACCGTTTTGTTTGCAAAACCCATCATTTCACCCTCACTTTCGCCAGCTTATTTTTCCTTATCATAATATCCAATTCGCTTCACTACAAACACTACCCTTGGGTGATCAACAAATCCGTTTCCTAAGCATCAACAATCAGCAGGACCCATTATATTTTTGTAGCGGCCTCCAATGATGTATGATAATAAAAACAGCAAGAAAGAACCAGGGTGAAGGGCACCCGCTATTATTTTTCTTAAAGTGTAAAAAATTTATATTGGAGGAATTAAAAATGGACTTATTAAAAAATGTGTTTTCTTTAGGATTAGGTGCTGCCGCTGCTACAAAGGAACAAATTGAAAAAGCAGTGGACTCTCTTGTAAAAAAAGGCGAAATCAGCAAAGAAGACTCCAAGGATCTTATTAAGAATTGGGTCGAAAAAGGGGAACTAGCCCAAAAACAATTGGATGATTCCGTCAAGGCCAAAGTCAATCAAGCGCTCAACGGCCTAAACTTGGCAACCAAAGAAGAAGTTCAGGACTTAGAGCGCCGTATCCAAATTTTAGAGAAACAGAACCAACAATCGTGATTTGGAGGTACTTGAATGTTTGGCAAGCGACTGAAACACGCACATCGTTACCAGGAAATCATTAATGCCTTTTTGAAAAATGGTTTTGGTTACTTCATCTATCGCCTTGGATTATCCGAGAGTAAAGCGGCATCGAAACTCCAGCCTGACGAAAACCTGAACCTCCGCTCAATCGGAGAGCGGCTGCATACGATTTTACAAAGCCTGGGACCTACATTCATTAAACTTGGTCAGATTGCAAGCACAAGGCGTGACTTCGTTCCGGAAGAAATCATCCGCGAACTTGAAAAGCTGCAGGACCAGGTCACCCCCTTTCCATTTGATAAGGTTCGCAAAATTATTGAAGCCGAATTGGGTGATTCTTTGGAAAACATTTTTCTTGAATTCCATGAAAAACCACTGGCTACCGCTTCGATTGGGCAGGTCCATACTGCACGGCTTCCATCACAGGAAGTCGTAGCAATCAAAGTGCAGCGGCCCGATATTCTGCCGACTGTGGAAACGGATTTGGAAATTCTCGATGATTTGGCAAGACTGATGGAAGCACGCATATCTTGGGCCAGACGCTACCAAATCAGAAAAATGATTGATGAATTCGCTAAATCGCTTCGCGCAGAACTCGATTATAACTCCGAGGGCCGAAACGGGGAAAGAATAGCCAAGCAATTCATCGATGATCAAGGGTTTAAGATACCAAGAATCCATTGGGAGTATTCCACAAAAAGGGTCCTGACGATGGAATTCATTCAAGGAATTAAGATCAATCATTATAAACAGCTTGATGATGAAGGTTATGATCGTCGGAAAATCGCAGAAAGATTAGCGAATTCCATGCTTCAGCAAATATTGATCGATGGCTTTTATCATGGCGACCCCCACCCTGGCAACATCATCATTTTGCCAGGAAATGTCGTCGCACTCATGGATTTCGGGATGGTGGGACGTCTGGAGGATGAAACGAAGTATCAGTTCGCCTCGCTTGTCATCAACCTGAAACGTGGAAGCACCAATGGACTGATCAAGACACTTTCAGAAATGGGTCTTCTGACGGACGAAACCGATATGGCGCCATTAAGGGTGGATATTGATGAACTGCGAAATAAATATTATGATATACCATTGAGCCAAATCAGCTTAGGCGGAGCGGTCAATGACCTGTTCACAGTTGCCAATCGGCACCAAGTCCAAATCCCTCCAGAATTCACGATGCTCGGCAAGGCTCTGCTTACCATGGAGGCCATTGTTGAAGGACTAGATCCGCATTTCAGCATCATGAAGGCAGCTGAACCTTTCGGGGAAAGGCTTTTTAAGGAGCGCTACAATCCAAAAAATATTGCCAAGAACGCTTGGAATCAATTCATCGAGTCTGCCGAAGCCATTGCTGAACTACCCAAGGATATCAAGGAAGTAACAGGTATCATAAAAAAAGGGAAATTGCGACTGGATATCAATATTCCCGAACTTCAAGTTTTTTTGCATAAGCTTGATCAAATCTCGAACAGGCTTTCTTTCAGTATTATCCTGCTTGCATTCAGCATAATCATGGTCGGTCTCATTATTGGCTCGGCAATAGGTGGGGAAACCCTGATCCTATGGAAAATACCGGTTATCGAGATTGGATTTGTCGTTGCAACCCTGATGTTCTTACTTATGCTTTACACCATTTTCAGATCCGGAAAAATGTAAACTTACGAAAAAGGGCAAACCCTCTAATAAGGGCTTTCCCTTTTTCATGTTTTCATTTCATTGGTTATTTATCCGACGTTCATATGAAATGGCATACGCCCTATGGCGAAAGTGTAAGATTGGATCTTCCGAGCACTCGATTCCTTCAGTAATATTGGTTGGATCAAACAATAACTGATCTCTAATCGTTTCCAATTTATTAGAAATTACTAAATGGCCGACCGTTATTACCTGTTTTTCTTCCGACCAAGCAGTGGTTGGATCGTCAGACGGATCATTTTCCCCTCCTATTTGAATGTTCAATTTAAAGCCCACAGGACCTTGCCTGAGCCTCTCTTCCATTTCTTCTTCCAGATATTCTGCCGAATGCTTGGCTACCTCCTCTTTTGCTAGCATACTTAGGCCGGCATCAGGTACCCACTCATACTTAATAGCCTGACGCCGTCCTTCCGCATTAATGAAATAGAATGCATGAATGGAGTAATATTGACATGTTGAGAAACTGGCTGGAGAACGCATTTCTTTAAGCATTTGCAGGCTTGCCTTGCTTTCAGGGTATTTCAACAGGATTTTTGTAAGCTCTTTCAGATTTGGGAAACCTTCTTTTGCAGACTTGAAAAAGTCAGCAATATCAACAAACGCTTCCGGTGTTTTCGCAAAGAATAGCGGAATGGTGACAGTAATGAGATCTGATGCCTCTCCACTCGGCAATTTAAACTTGACTGCCATGCCCTTCACAGGGGATATGGCATCTGGATGGCTTGGTATCGGCGAGCTATTTGAGAACCGAATGATCACCGGCACGGCTTCATCCTGAAGATGCGAAGCCACCGTTAATGGGGACGCTTTTCCATTTGGGGTAAAAACCCCCTCATAAACATATCCCCTTGCATGCACCCGCCGATAACCGGGATATGTTCCAGCTACTTTTTCAATCACATTAACTGCTTCTCTGACTAGTTCAGGTTTAAAGTTGTCATTTCCCTCCATATACCTCACCCCATCTTTTCAAATTCCAATCCATGTTCTTAGTTATTACCTGTACCCCTTATCCCATTAGCTTATTCAAGGTAAACTTCCGTTCATACATGCACCTGAAGCATTGATCGTTAAAAAACGCCTGGAAAAATCCAGGCGCTGCACAAATCATGTAATAAAAGTTTTTCTATATCGCTTTTATAATTATAGGAAAAATAGTAAGTAGAACAAGATGGCAAGCCTTATGAACCAGAACTAAAGATCTTCACATTCAATCATTCAACATGAACGGCAGTACCATAAGCAATGATTTCACTAGCGTTTTGCATGATAGCCGATGTTTCCAGGCGCATTGCAACGATGGCATTCGCCCCTTTCTCTGTCGCTTCATCGACCATCCTGCCAATTGCTTTTTGTCTGGCTTCTTTCATCATTTCCGTATATTCCGTGATTTCACCGCCGACAATGGTCCTCAATCCCGCAAGAATATCTTTTCCAATATGTTTCGATTGAACGCAGTTCCCCTTAACAAGCCCCTTCAGTTCTTTAATTTCTTTTCCAGGAACGGTATTAGTAGTCACGATAATCATATAGTTCGTCCTCTTCCTTTTTTTTGATTTTTTTTACGATCAAATAAAAAATTAACGGTATTGGGGCTTGAATCAAACCAAGAATACCCCACATCCACTGGTTAAAGCCATTCTTCCTTGCATCGACAAATAGATATATGCTTTGGCTCAATAAAATAACCCCACATACAATCAAGGCAAGTTTTTCAAAACTACTCATGAACTCCACTCCACCTACCTTTTTAAATAAAATGTATTATAATCAGTGAAGATTTATGTTATCACCTAAAAAGCTAGAAACCTTCATATAGATGTATTACCTTTTCATATTATACCTTGATGTACACGTGATTTTTCGGGTTCTTCAGAAACTATTCAGGAATGATTCAAAAATATGGCTGCCTTTTTTGCCGGTTAAACCGTTCTGATTCTTCCATTTATGATTAGCCACTTTCATAACAGTTGAAAATAAATAAAAATACTCATTCCTGTTCACGCTCCACTTGAGAAAGGATTACATGTGTAACGGTTGCAGCAAAAGGAATTGTCCGATTGATGAATTCCTCCACTTCTTCAAGGCTCTCACTGTGGATTTTCAGCATAAAGCAAGCCTGCCCGGCAATTCGATAGCAAAAGTCAACATTCGGCAGCTTCGAGATATACTTTTTGAATTTCTCATATTCCCCATTTTTTATCGTTGCTTCCACGATACACTCAATAGGAAAACCGATCTTTTTATGATCAATCTCGGCAACATACCCTTTAATGATCCCGAACGACTCCATTTGCCGTACCCGGTCGGTAACGGTTGGGGCAGATAGATTTACTTTCTTTGCCAATTCCCTCATGGAAATCCGGCTATTCAGCGTTAATTCAGCAAGGATGCCCCGGTCTTTTTCATCTATTTTCATTTAGAAATTATTCCTCTCTTTTTCTTTATATTTATACAATATTCAACCGAAATATTTTACAAGCGTAATTAATATTCCTGTTTTTTTATATTAGGATTATCTCAAGGGGGAGATGCTCATGACAAGAATAAAAAATTCGGCGATTGGCTCCAGTCCGTATCAAAGATTATTTCATTCAGAAGAGATTTCGCATAAATGGTCGGACCTCTCAAATTGCATATCTGCGGATGGGAAACTATCGAAAGAGTTAAAGGAAAACGTCAGAAGGGTACTGGCATACGGTAATGGCTGTTCATACTGTCAGGCAAAAGGTATTCCATTAAAGCCAGAAGATGCGAAAGAAAGCTATGCAATCGCCTTTGCAGAAGTATTTCTCATTCAACGTGAAAAAACAGAGGAAAAGTTTTTCCAAGTATTGAAGGAGGTATTCAGTGATGAAGAGATTTCTGAACTATTGGCATTCATTTGTTTTACAACGGCCCAGCAATATTTCGGGGCTATGATGGATTTATAAACGCAAATAAAGGAACAGGCATCTCGCCTCGTTCCTTTTTGCAAAAAGCCTATAAACCCTTCAGTAGTTTGAACGTCCATTCGGGTCATATACCAGCATAAATTGAATTCCAGCTAGGTTTTCGCACCATGATCATCCATTTCATTGATCCTTGGAAGAATGGAGCGGGAAGGCACCGGGGATGTCAAAACTACGGAAGTATTCAGATGTCCATAGGGTATTAATCGATCTATAAGTAATCTCATGCTGTCCATATCAGCTAAAGCCGCTTTCAAAAAATATCCAACTGTTCCTGTTACACGATGGCATTCGATAATGTCTAAATCATTTTTAACTAACTGCTCGAAATCGGAAACGGAAACCTTAAGTTCACTTACCTGAATGAACACAAGTACACCTCTTCCTATTGCCAGTGGTGAAACCCTTGCACTGAACCCCTCAATGATTCCCTTTTCTTGCAGGCGATACATACGTTCAGAAATACTGGGCCGACTGAGAGCCAATTTCTTCGATAGTTCACTAATCGTAATGCGTCCATTCAACTGTAAAAGTTCCAGTAAACAAACATCTATTTCATCCATGAAGCAACCGCCTTTCATAATGAAGGAATATTAGCTAATATATCTTTAAAATGTTGTATGGAAAGTGAAAAAACATTCTTTTTTGTATGTAATTTTAACAGTTAATATTCTATCATTAAAATTAGTAAATGAAAAAGAAAATTCTGAATTCAACTAAAGGAGGAACCTGTATTGACCTTTACGAAAATCCCGGTTCGAAAAAACATTGAAGACATAAGCCCATATGTTTCCGGTAAGCCAATTGAAGAAGTCCAACGCGAACTGGGACTTGAAACGATCGTTAAATTGGCTTCCAATGAGAATCCATTCGGTTACTCAACTCTAGCAAAAGAAGCCATGCTTAACGAAATGGAGCAAATCTCCTTTTATCCAGAAGGAATGGCACCGTCATTAGCTGAAAAGCTGGCAAGGAAATTGAATATCAATCAAGATCAAATCATCCTAGGAAATGGGTCTGATGAAGTGATACGTTTGTTAACAAGAACCTACATCCAACAAAATGATGAAGTCATCATGGCTGATGTTACATTTCCACGGTATGAAACGAATGTATTGATTGACGGCGGTACACCTGTAAAGATACCTCTTATTAATGGTGTACATGACCTGCAGGGTATGTATGATGCCATAACTGAAAAAACAAGAATGATTTTTGTCTGTAACCCCAATAATCCGACAGGAACGATCGTCCAAAAAGAAAAATTAAAATCTTTTATCGAGAAGGTGCCGAAACATATTTTACTGGTCGTTGACGAAGCATACTATGAATATGTCGATGATGAAGATTATTTAGAAACTTTGCCGCTTCTAAATACCCATTCAAATCTGGTCATCTTACGCACTTTTTCAAAGATTTATGGATTGGCTGCATTAAGGATTGGATACGGTTTAATGGATGCTTCCATCATACAAGAGCTAGTTAAAGTGAAAGAACCCTTCAATACCAACCGTTTAGCACAGGCTGCGGCCTTCGCTTCCCTCGATGACCATACATTTGTAGAGCAATGTGCTCGTAAGAATGAGGAAGGAAGAAGATATTTAGAAAACGAACTAAGCGAGATGGGTTTAACATTCTTCCCTTCACATGCCAACTTCTTGATGGTCAAACTGAACCATCCTGGCAGGGACATTTTCGAGAAGCTATTGATTTCTGGTGTCATCATCCGTTCTGGTCATTTGCTAGGCTATGAAAATACGATCCGCGTGACCATCGGCACTCCGCATGAAAATGAGAGATTCATAAACTCCTTACAACATGCAATCAATAAAACGTCCAGTACTTGATCTACGAAATGAAGTTGCAGTATGATTGATGATTAATAGATAAAAGATACGACATAGACGCCTTTGCCCATGTCGTATCTTTTACGTGAATTTATTTAACAAGATTCCTTTTCTATTATAGTTGTTTCCTGTTCATCCACACTTTTAAATTTAAAGATCGAAATGGAGATCAATGTAGCCAACACAATAAGGCAGGCAACGATGCTGATCCGATTCTGTTCACTGAACACGAACGTGACACAAATGATGCTTAAGGCGATTACCGCAAATAAGGTTACATATGGAAAGCCCCACAATTTAAAACTCGGAGCTTTAGGATATGAATTGCGAAGTTTTAGCTGCGCTAAACAAATGCTGATCCATACAAGTGATACTACAAAACCCGGAAACGCCATTAATAAAGTAAATGCCCGATCCTGGGCAACGTAGGTAATCATGGAGCCGACGACCAATGCAACGGCACTTAGGATTAAACTATACAAGGGAACGCCATTTTTTGATACATAAGAGAATGACCTGGGGGCCTCCCCTTCTGCAGCTAAAGAATGCAGCATCCGAGTACACCCATATATTCCGGAGTTAGCTGCAGATAAGACGGCCGTAATTAAAATGAAGTTCATGATGTGGGCAGATCCCTGAAAACCGGACATTGACAAAACTTGTACAAACGGACTTGCTTGGTCGCTAATTTCGTTCCAAGGAATCAGACCGCAGATTACAAGTATCGGTAAGGTGAAAAATAATACGACTCTCCAAATATAACTTTTAATGACCTTCGGTAAAATTCGTTCAGCATCTTTTGCTTCCGTTACCGTCAGGCCTATTAACTCGGAACCGCCATATGAGAACATAACGATCAGTAATGCTGAAAAGATGGACATCCACCCATTTGGGAAAAACCCTCCGTGCCCTGTGAAGTTTTGCAGGTAATTAGATCCGCCGCTTGGGATGGCCCCAAATAAAATACAGGCTCCCAAGATAATGAATAGAATGATCATTGTAATCTTAATGCCGGCAAACCAAAATTCGAATTCACCATAATTTTTAACATTCATCATGTTAACCCCAATGATTAAAGCAGCACACCCTAAACTCAATATCCATAACGGGATTGTTGGGAGCCAATACTGCAAAAAGCTTCCTGCGACCACTACCTCAATGACACATACGGACAGCCACATGAAACAATACATCCAGCCTATAATGAAGGAACTTCGCTTACCGAATGCTTTCTGAACGAAACCTTTCATATTCGTATTGGGATAGGCGATTGCCATTTCCGCTATAGCTCCCATGACTACAAGAAGTAATAATCCTGCAAAAATATAAGTGAAAATGACTCCTGGCCCTGCTAACATTATGGTTTCGGCACTTCCTTTAAAAATCCCAGTACCTATTGCCCCTCCCATTGCCATCATGCTAATATGCCGCGGCAACAACCTCTTTTGCAGTGACCCACCATTTGATTCCATTACATCTGCCTCCTTTTTCCCATAATTTTTCTTATTAAAATCAAAACCCATTTCAATCGTTGAAAGGCGAATAGATAAGTTATTTCATCAATCCTTATGGTTTAGGAGTGGAAGGATGCAAAGCCTTCTTGAAAAATCACCTCATACTTCACCAAATAAAAATGATATCAATATGCCGTTAGTTTTACAAGAGTATGATTGCAAGCTAATACTGCTCCTGTTGGTCAAACGCCGTTATCCGGGCCTGATCCTTCAATATGGAGTAAATTCCCTGATAGCCTTGCCTTATGGGGGACCAATGACCAGGTTTCTAAATCAATTAAAATGAAACCCTCCAACCGGGGACTACATTGGTAATCCCCATTAATTTACATCTTCCAGTTATCTTATTTATTTACGATGTGAATCGCATGTCCCAAAACTGCCTCCGCCGCTTCCATCCACCCCTCAGTCAAAGTTGGATGAGGATGCATGCTGAGGGCTATATCTTCGACCCGAGCTGCCAACTCAAGTGCAAGGACCCCTTCACCTATAAGGTTGGAGGCATCTGCACCAACCATGTGCATTCCAAGCAATATGTGGCTTTTTGCATCCACAATCACTTCAGCAAATCCCTCTGTTTCATTCGTTGCAAGCGCCCTTCCATTGGCACTGAACGGGAACTTCCCGGTCTTGACTCTGTATCCCTGTTGTTCTGCTTCTTCACTGCTTAAACCAACCCCTGCTATTTGTGGTTCCGAGAAGATTACATATGGGACATACGGGGAGTCAATGGCACTTGGCAACCCCCCGATTACTTCCGCTGCCACGATACCCTGTTTGGACGCTCGGTGTGCAAGAGCCGGCCCAGGTGTAATGTCACCGATGGCAAAGATGTGCGGCACATTTGTACGGCATTCCATATCTACAGCTATATGGCCCTTTTCACTAACCGTAATGCCTGCCTGATTCAGGCCAATCTCTTCTGTGTTAGGAATCCTGCCAATTGTAACCAGGGTCTTTTCGCTCACTACCACTTCCGCCCCCTGGTTTTCCGAGGAAACATGAAGGTGAACTTGGCCATCCACTACACTCGCCTTTTCTACCCGCGCCGATGTTTTAATATCCATGCCTAGCTTCTTGGCATTACGGGTAACTTCCTTGACAAGGTTCTCGGCAACCTGGGGGAGAATGCGGTTGGCCATCTCAATGATGGTCACTTTAGTACCTAACTTTGCAAATGCCATACCCAATTCGATTCCGATATAGCCTCCGCCTATGATCGACAAACTAGATGGGACTTCATGCAGCTGCAAACTTGCTGTTGAATCCAAAATATACTCTCCATCGACTTTAATGAATGATGGAATGAAAGGTCTGGATCCCGTCGCAATAATTGCCTGTTCAAACTTGTAGGTTTCAAAATCGCCATCGGTTTCGACTCCGATACGGTCATCAGATAAAAAGAAGGCTTGACCTTTAACCACAGTCACTCCATTTTCTTTACACAGATGGGCAATACCTTGGTTCAACTGGGAAGTGATGCCCTCTTTCCAACCCTGCCAAATTCCCAAGTCCATTGTGGTTCTTTCTTGAGACAGCCTGATCCCCATTTTCCCTAAATCGTTAAGCTTTTGGTATTGATCGGCTGCGTGAATTAAAGCCTTCGAAGGTATGCAGCCCCGATTAAGACAAGCCCCGCCCAGCTTATCCTTTTCAACAAGCACGACCGATTTCCCTAACTGTCCGAGACGGATCGCCGCAGCATATCCCCCCGGACCTCCTCCCATGATGATAACATCCGTCTCTACAGCAACTTCCCCTACTACCATTTATCTCATCTCCACAACTAAACGAATTGGATTTTCCAGCAGTTCCTTGATTCTATTTGTAAAATGCACAGCTGTAACACCATCTATTAAACGGTGATCGAAAGATAAAGACATATTCATCATTAAACGGATTACACCTTCCAAATCGCGGACGACCATTCGTTGTTCCATTTTATGCAACGCTAATATGGCCGCTTCCGGATAGTTAATGATCGGGGTCGCATGCATCCCACCGATGGGTCCTACATTGCTTATCGTAAATGTACTGCCTGTGATTTGATCTATGCCCAACTTCCCTTCCCGGGCTTGGTTTGCCAATTGCCTGATTTCATCAGCCAGTTGGAAAATGGTTTTTTGATCTGCATGCTTTATGACAGGAACAATGAGACCCTCTTTTGTATTCGTTGCAATCCCAATATGATAATAATTTTTCAAGATGATTTCATTGGTTTTTTCATCAATTGAAGCGTTTAAAGTTTTAAACTCCTTTAAAGCGATTACAATGGCTTTTACGAAAAATGGCAAAAAGGTCAATTTAATATCCTTATCATCGGAATACGCCTTTAATTGATCTTTCAATTCCTTCAATCGATCCATTTCCAATTCATCTACATGGGTTACATGAGGAATGGTCGAAACCGACTTCACCATATGTTCAGCGATCTTTTTACGAATGCCCTTAAGGAGAATTCGCTCTTCCCACTCTTTTTCCAATCCTTTTGCCTGGACGGCATACTTCATTGGGGACATATCTTGAAGAATCTTGTCATCATTGTTATTGGCATTTTCCCTTATTATCGAATTATTTTCTTTAAACTGCTTCAAGTCACTTTCGATTATTCGCCCAGCAGGACCGGAGCCTTTAACCTGCTCGATATCAACCTTCATTTCCCTTGCCATTTGACGCACGAATGGGGTAGCCAACACACGCACTGCATCAAGATGCGGTTTGCTTGTAACATGCTCTCCATCTACTTTTACATCATCAGATTGAATGACTTGGATATCTCCTTCACTAATGCCTGTTTCCGGAGCAGGCATATCGTTCCCTTCTTGAATTGTGAATATAGTGGTTCCCACTTCCACGATATCCCCTTCGGAAAAGAATATTTTCTTGACCACCCCCGTTGCTGGGGCAGTCAATTCCGCATTAACTTTATCCGTTTGCACCTCAACAATGGGTTGGTCCTGCGTCACCGCATCCCCTTCCTTGATCAGCCATTGGATAATTTCTCCTTCATGCATCCCTTCCCCTACATCAGGAAGTTTAAATTCCATCATGCGTCTTCCTCCTTTTCCCTTAATTATCAATTAAAATGAAATCGTCTCCACTATTCCTTGTTTTACCCGGTCAACAGTCGGTAGATAATGATCTTCTATTGAAAACGGCGGAACCGGAACATCAAATCCTGTTACACGCTTAATCGGAGCTTTCAGGTAAATAAGAGCTTCATCATTAATGATGGAAATAATCTCCGCACCTAATCCGGCAGTCTTATGGGCTTCATGGACGATTAATGCACGACCTGTCTTTTTAATGGATTGCACGATGGTATCCCTATCTAAAGGGTATAATGTTCGAAGATCAACCACTTCACACTTCCAGCCTTTTTCGCTTTCAATCTTTTTCGCGGCATTCAATGCCTCCCTTAACATAGCCCCCCATGCAAAAATCGTCAGATCGCTTCCCTCCTGGACCACTTTTGCTTGACCAATTGGTATACGATACATTTCTTCGGGAACTTCTTCCTTAAAAGCACGATACAATTTAGTCGGTTCCAAAAAGATTACCGGATCAGGATCTTCAATTGCGGCAATTAGAAGCCCTTTTGCGTCGTATGGATTACTGGGTGCAACTACCTTTAAACCCGGAGTATGAGCAAAGAAGGTTTCGACACTTTCGGAATGAAGTTCAGGTCCTCTGATTCCAGCACCATATGGCGTACGGATTACGAGGGGCACGCTAAATTGCCCACGAGTCCGGTATCTCATACGGGCAGCATGGGAAACGAGTTGCTCGAATCCCGGATAAATAAAGGCGAGGAATTGAATCTCCACTATGGGCAGCAGTCCGTTAAGGGCTAAACCAATGGCAGAGCCGATGATTCCGGATTCAGCTAATGGCGTATCCACAACTCGATCTTTTCCATACTTTTCATAAAGCCCTTCCGTCGATCGGAAAACTCCGCCGTTCACTCCAATATCCTCACCCAAGATCAACACACGATCATCATGACCCAGCATTTGGTCCTGCGCTTCCGTAATAGCCTGGAGCATCGTTAAACTTTTGCCCATTATTTCTTCACACCTTTCTTTAAGATTTGGTTCAATTCCTGCTTCTGTTCCTTTAGGTGCCATGACTCCTCAGCATATACATGTTTAAACATTTCGAGCGGATTGGATTTCGGATAACCTTCCGCCTTTTGAAGGTGAGCATCTATCAGTTCGTTGAATTGTTTTAACACCATTCCTTCCTGTTCTTCATTCCAGTAACCCTCTTTATTCAAATACTTTTTAAGACGCGTTATCGGATCACGATTTTCCCTCCAGAACGTTGAAACTTCGTCCTGATCGCGATATATGTTCGGATTGTCTGCAGTAGTATGGGCACCATAGCGAAAGGTTATGGCTTCGATTAAAGTAGGTCCTTCACCTTTAAGCGCCCTTTCGACAGCCTCTTTTACAGTCAGCCATACTGCAAAGATATCATTTCCATCCACTCGAACCCCATGTATGTCATAAGCAGCAGAACGCTGGGATATAGTTTTAGATGCTGATTGCTTTTCAAAAGGCACACTGATCGCATAGCCATTATTTTGGCAGAAAAAGATTGTCGGGGTTTTATAAACACCTGCAAAATTCAGTGCCTCATGAAAGTCCCCTTCAGAAGTGGCACCATCACCAAAATAAGCAATGCTTACATTCTTTTCCCCTTTAATTTTACTTGCCCAAGCCGTTCCTACCGCATGAACCATTTGAGTGGCAATGGGAACACTAGGAGGTAATATCCTTTTACCTTCCGGACAAATTGAACCCTCAAAATGTGCCATCCAGTATAGGAAAACACGATACAATTCCTGTCCATGAATGATTGCCGCTCCATGATCACGGTATGTGGGAAACATCCAATCACCTGCCGACAACGCTAAAGCGCTTCCTGCCTGGGATGCCTCCTGTCCTTCGAAAGGTGCATAAGTTCCCATTCTGCCTTGGCGCTGGAGATTAATTGATTTACGGTCAAATGTTCTGAGCAGTAGCATGCTCTCATACATCTTTAACATCAATGATTTATCGATTTTCCCATCAATCGTTCCAACTATTTCTCCGTCAGGTGTCAATACACGAAACATTTCCGGCTCACCTTCATTTGAATACGCTTTCATTATTGGGTTTCCCGTCTTTTCCATTTCATTTCTCCCCTTAAGATAGATTTGTTTCGCAAACTTACCAAGGATTTGAACAGTCATGAAATAACAGCCCAAAAAGTTTTCATTGGTCTTTTATGTCTGTGAATAATTACTGTTTCATAAACTACATTTGCTTATATAAAAGGATAATACATCCAAGATTTTAATAATATGTTAAATAGAATGAATTTTTCGTATATTACCTTTATTTAGAATGTGTTTTCTTATATCTCACCTTCATTTTGAAAATAATCCCGATTATGGAAAAATCAAATGTAAAACCAGCGGGTTACCGGCAAGTTTGGGGATAAGCTCCGACCTTTTCAAGTCACTTGTTAGCTAGCATCCATTCAAGGGCTGCCTAAATAAAACAAGTACATCCACTATCATCAAAATCAGGATCGAGCACAAAAAGACCCATAATAATCATGGGTCTCAGACTGTTGACAAACTCGATAAATAATTGAGTTTGTCTACGTTTTTTTATGGCTTGTACAATTTGAACGTTGATTGGAACGTAGGGCACTCCCTTTCCGTGGGCGCTCCTCCCTCGGCTTGCTCCTGCGGGGTCTCGCACCTTCCGTTTCATCAACTTTGTTATAAAATTAAAATCTTTTGCCTACAGTCTTTATTGTTTAAAATAGAAGCATAAAAACTTGGGGTGATAAGGATGCTTCCAAACATGATTCTAATCAGCGAAATCAACTTGAAATGATTACTTTAGATTAACTGGTGCCAGCGAACCATTTGGTTCGAAAAGTGGAGGCCGCCATTGACTTCGCATTCATATATGACTTGGTGAAAGATATGTATTCAGAGGTAGACGCCCAAGTACTAATCCAGTTATTTTAGTTAAACTGACATTTATTCAATATACCTTAGATATTCGCTCGATCGAGGTTTACTTTACCAACAAGATTTCATTTTTCCTTACCCCACTACACGGGTATTAGAAAGATCTATTTTCAAATGTGCCTTTCACGACCGCTTCACCATCTTTGACCATGATTTGCCCCATCGCGATAACCCTATTTATTTCTAACGTTTGTTTCTTCAATATGATGATATCGGCGTCATTCCCTACCTCAAGCCGGCCCTTCTTAGTGAGGTTTAAAATATTTGCCGGATTTTCCGTCACAACTCGTATGGCATCGGCAATTGATACTCCATCCTCGATGACCGCATCTACGACAGAATCATATAAGGACATGCATGTACCAATGTTCAAACCGCGCAGGTTGCCACTGCCATCGAAGTCAGGCAGGCTTGCTTGCCCATCTGAAGTTAAGGTGATCTGCCTGATATCTACCCCTTCTTCTAGTGCTCTCTTTATTGCTGTACTTGCTTTGACCTCCCCTTCTTCAAGGAACTTCTTGATCGTACTTGTCGTAAAATCAATATAACCCCCTTTTTTTGCATATTCCATCCCTGCTTTGAATAAATGCGGATTTCGATTTATATGTGTAGGGTAAAACTGTGTGATCGGTATTTCCGTTGTCTCGACAACTTCTTCAATTACCTGCAAATGGTTTTGACTGTCGCCGACATGAATGTTGACGATACCGCTTTTCCCGGACAACAGACCTCCATTACGCGCTTGAGAGGCCAATTTAGCCAGTTCAGCTACAGTCGGCTGTGAAGAACGATGATCGGCAATGGCAATTTCGCCAACACCGATAATTTTATCCACAAGAATCAAATCATCTTCGATCTTACCGGTTAACGTCTTGACTGGAACTTGATAGGAACCAGTCTGAACGAAGCAGCTAATACCTTCTTCTTCAAGCGCTCTCGCTTTAGCGAGCAGTGCTGGCATGGTCCTTGTCGTCCCATCTGTTCCGATGACCCCTACCAATGTCGTTATACCCGCTAAAGTGGCATCTGTTAATTGGATTTCTGGTGTCCTCGTTTTAAAGCCCCCTTCCCCACCTCCGCCGATAATATGTACGTGAGCATCTATAAAACCCGGAACCACAATTTGGCCACTCGCATCAATCACTTTCATTTCAACGAACTCTGCAGGGACATCAATCTTGTCCTCAATGAAACCAATTTGCTTTCCAACCAAGAGAATATCTTTTTGGCCCATATATTCCGGACCATAAAGCTCCCCATTTTTAATAAGTGTTAACATAGTTCGTTCCCCCTCCAAAAATTGAAATTTTCAAATAGGTTTCAAAATCTTTCACTCGGGTAAATATACAACATGACCCGCTAACAATTACATAAAAAGGACCAAACATACTTGTTCATTTTAAAAAGTGTTGTAGCTGAATTGACATCTTGATTATGCTTTTCCAAAAGTATAAAAACAAAAGGAGTAAACGACATGAATAAAGTGATTTCTTCTGATATTAAAACAAATAAAAGATTATCCATGCGACAAATCATGAACCTATATCAAGTTACAAAAGAATTTAAAGGGAATATATATTTTATCTGCAACCATAAATTGGTCGATGCCAAGAAACTTTCGACTTTCGTATCCTTTGTGCTCATTCTTCAAGAGTGTTCAACCATGAAAGTCATACTTGAAGGCGAGAATGTACATGCCATGCTAGAAAAAGTACAGGCTATTTGTAAAGAAAATGATGAAAGTGCATTTGGATTCCAATCGAACCAAACCGTTAATATTTAAATGATTCCAACTATGTCATGAAGAGGGTGTATAGAAGTGAGAACCATTTTAATGGTGATAGGCGCAATCGTCGTAATCGGCATAATAGCAAATCTCATTTTTTAATGAATGATGAAAGACTGTCAATGATTGACAGTCTTTTTTTTATGCTAATTTATTGGAAAGTACGGGCGTGCCATGATCCCATTTCATGAAAATTACCACGGCACATCCCAATCCCTCCATTTTTTCAAACCATTCCGAATTTCTTTTCCTTTATCAATCCAATATTGCTTCCTTTTGTCCTCCTCTTCTTTCTTTACCTGTTGCTCAGCTATAACTGCCTGTTGTTTAGCTATAAGCGGTCCGATATCTTGAGTATTAAAAGATTGAGATGCTTGATTCTGTAATGCTCTCGACATTATTTTTTGAAAGATGATTGCAGTTCCCTGACTGCTGTGTGTCGTTAAATAATGCTTTTCATCCGTTTTATCATATCCAGCCCATACTGCACCGACCAACGAAGGTGAATAACCGATGAACCATTGATCTTTAACCCCTGATATTCCTTCGATGGGAACTTGTGTTGAACCTGTTTTACCTGCTATTTCATAACCCGACACAGCTGCGTTTTTCCCTGTGCCATATTCCACTGTACCAAGCAACATGGAATTCATTTTATCGACGACGCCTTTAGAGGTTACTTTGGTGCTTTCCTTTTTCCAGGCGGCTACCTCTTTTCCATCATTATTTTCTATTTTTACAATGGCATGGGTTTCCATACGTTCCCCGCTGTTGGCGAATGCTGAAAAGGCTCCTGCCATCTGCAGCGGGGACACACCTTTCTTCATCCCTCCTAAAGCAAGCGAAAGATTTCGATCATCCTTTTCATAAGGAATCCCAAACCGTTTAAGAGAATCCAGCCCCTTATCGATGCCAATCTCATTCAAAAGCCAAACCGTTGGTACATTCAAGGAATTCATCATCGCTTCATACATGGGTACTTCTCCTTTATATACACCGCTCAGGTTTGTTGGCTCATATTCCCCAAAGCTCATTTTTTCATCCTTCAAAGGGGCAGTGATACCGTATCCCTCTTCAACCGCTGGAGTATAAACGACAAGTGGTTTAATGGATGAACCTGGAGATCTTGTAAGCTGGGTTGCCCGGTTATATCCCATAAATTGATGCTTTCCTCTCCCACCGACAATTGCCCTTATCCCTCCTGTTTTAGGATCAAGGAGGACTGATCCACTTTGAACCATTTCTCCTGTACTCGTTCCAACTGGAAAATTGGCTTCATTCGCATACACGGATTCTGTAGCCTGCTGCATGGATTGGTCCAGTGTCGTGTATATTTTATAGCCCTTTGAAAGCAGGTCCTCAAGCTTTATTCCATATTTGCTTGATGCTTCCGATAAAACATGATCCACATAATAAGGGTACTTCCCTTTTAATGGATCGGTTTCCTTCTCCCCCATGAGAAGTGTCACTGTATCTTTTTTTGCAGCCGCTGCTTCATCCTTCGTCAAATAACCATGTTCCGCCATTTTAGAAAGAACCAAATTACGCCGCTTCACTGCCCCGTCTAAGTTCTTATATGGATCAAGTTTGGATGGCAAGTTAATGACACCTGCCAGCAAGGCTCCCTCGGCAACGGTCAATTCAGAGACCTCTTTGGAAAAGTAAATATTTGCGGCCTTTTTAATTCCCCATGCCCCATGGCCAAAATAAACTTGATTCAAATACATATCCAGAATTTCATCTTTTGTATATTTATCTTCAACTTCCTGGGCCAGAAAAAACTCTTCAATCTTCCTCTTCAGTGTTCGATTCGACTCCAGCATCGTAATCTTCACAAGCTGCTGGGTAAGTGTGCTCCCTCCTTCAACAACACTTCCGGCCTTCGCATTTTTAATCAGCGCTCGCAAAATCCCTTGATAATCTATGCCGTGATGTTCATAAAAACGGTGATCCTCAATGGAAACCACCGCTTGTTTCATATGTTCCGGTATTTCATCTATCGAAACACCTTCGGATTTATTTGCCGTGATCGTGCTGGCAAGATTTCCATCCCGATCATAGATTCCTGTTGGTTGCTGAAGAATATTTTGAAGATGGCTTATATCTGCAACCTGTCTGAAATAAAAAAGTGAACCGGCGCCTAAAACCACAATCACCAATATAATAATTAGACCTAATTTCACTAACCCTCTCATTTGTACCCCCATTTTCCAATCTGCGACATGTTTCATTAAAAATATTTTACCCCTTTTATTAAAGAAAACTCGTCGATTGACTAAAAGGCCTAAGCTAAGTCGCCTTTTCTTTAGCACTATACCCGGGTATCGGTTTCCTTGCCGATGATACCCCCTTCACCGAATGAAAAATAAGCCCGCCACTAATTGAAGGACCAGGATTTCATCCTACCATTTTTAATAATGACCGTATCTATCCTTTACCCGTAATTTGCGATCAATATACCGATTAATGGCGTGAAACCCTTAAAAAGTGGGTATAACACTTTAAATACTTATAAAAGGGGAGAGATGGCATGAAAAAAAATTTAAAACATATTGTCGTCGCTTTTGATGGAAATGAAGAAAGTAAACGTGCCGTGGAATATGGAGCAACATTGAAAAAGGCCTTTCCTGAGGCCGAGCTGACCGTAGTTCATGTCCTATTTGATAAGGTTGAGCAGCGTATCATGGGAAACGCCTCGGCGCCGGGGTTTGTACCGGCTGCTGGATTTTATGTGGATCCCGTCCAGACACATCCCGTCGTTGAAGTCGAACAACCAGAAATTCAAATGGTCAATGACACCCCTTCCGCCGTTGAGAGTAGTGTTCAGAACGCAGAAAGTAATACGTTGAGATTGCTAAGTGAATGTCAAGTCAAGGGGAAATTCGAGATATTGGAAGGACATGCGCCAGATAGCGTATGTGAATATGCGGCAAGAACTGCTGCCGACCTCATCGTTGTAGGCAATAGCGCTAAAAGCGGTTTGGAAAAATTCTTTCTTGGCAGTACAAGCAGCTCCATTGCGAAAAACGCACCCTGTTCGGTATTCATTGCAAAATGAGGATTGAGCCGTTTCGCCCTGTAAGACTCAATTTGCTTAATCTCCGAAAAAAGCCGAATTCTTTATAGAATCCGGCTTTTTTTGTTAATAGGCTTTTTTCAGTAATACACTTGAAGCAGCCGAATATAACATCATCACCACAAGGGCCGATAAAATAAAACTGATCAGCATATAAGTCCCATTATAAATGAATGAATAAATCACTACTGGCTGTCCTTTTGGAGCTGCAGAGCCAAAAAACACGATTCCGGATATGAAATGACACAGAAACCTCAGAAAACTGCCCAAAAACATGCCGCCAATCCCATACCACTTCGCTTTGGAACGCTTTTCCTCTTTATAGCTATTTACAAACTTATTCATGAATACACCGGATATCCCGACAACCGTAAAGGCAAGATAATAATCAATGAAGCCTTGAATCGGCGTGCTGATCCATGCTGTACCACTGACGATCTGCAAAAGCCCAAGTAACAATCCGGTTAACATACCACCTTTGATGCCCCACCGATATGCCATCAGAAAAATCGGTACCATGGCTATTGAAATCGAGCCTCCTTGCGGCCAGATTCTTGAAAAAATGAATCCAGAAACCAAATCCAGTAATAAAGCCAGTGAAGCAAAAATGGCAACCTCTGTCATGAATAACGTTTTATTTTTCATCATGTCTCTCCCTTCTCCAAAAATGAAAAGTGTCCATGAGTTCCCTCCCTGCCAGATTTTGCACAAACAAAAAAGCAACACCGGGGCGGTAGTGGATGCCCAGTATTGCTTGTATCCAAAACCACATCCCTACGCAAGTGTTAACTATCAGGTTCATAGGGTCTGAACTCAACCGTTCACTCTCAGCCTTTTGGCTCCCCTTGTGGAAGTATTTAATTTTCGATCCTCGGTTAGAATATACTACTAGTTTCTATAAAAGACAACTTAAAGAAAATGTCATATCATAAAAACTTACCACTCCCATATTTATGGGGGTATCCTTTCTTTTAACCAACTTCAATACACCTGCAATTAACCAGGTTAGATGGCTAAATGCAACAACTTTTCTATAGACTCACTAAGGTTTGTTTTGATATCTTTTAATTTACACCGGGGAGGGATTAGACATGGATAAACATTCGATTTCAGCTGAAAAAGGCGCATACATAAGCATTGCCGCTTACATATTCTTGTCTGCTCTTAAATTGTCATTCGGTTATTTCGGTGATTCTAAAGGGCTTTGGGCAGATGGTTTAAATAATACGACCGACATCATCGCTTCCATAGCCGTATTGATTGGTTTGAAAATTTCGAAGAGACCTCCTGATGATAATCATTCATATGGTCATTTACGGGCGGAAACCATAGCCTCGCTGGTAGCTGCCTTCATCATGATTACCGTGGGCATCCAGGTTGTTTACAGTGCTATAGAATCCTTCTTCCAGCAAGATTCAACAACCGTTCCAAATATGCCGACCGGTTATGTCGCTCTTTTCTCTGCAATCTTCATGTACGGAATCTACCGTTATAACTTAGCGTTAAGTAAAAAGATCAACAGCTCTTCCATCTACGCCGTTGCACAGGATAATCGTTCCGATGCCCTTGTCAGTGTTGGTGCTTTTATAGGAATCATCGGTACTAAGATGGGAATCCCTTGGCTGGATGCGATAGCTGCTGCTGTAGTAGGGATCATCATCTGCAAAACGGCCTGGGATATCTTCCGTGATGCATCCATCTCTTTAACCGATGGTTTCGACGAGCAGCTCCTGCAAAAGATCGGACAAACCATTATACTGACAGAAGGTGTTAAGGACATGAGTGAAATTAAAGCCCGTATGCACGGAAGTGAAATCCTGCTCGAAACTACCGTACATGTTAACCCTCTTTTGACCGTCATCCAAGGTCACGATATTACGGTTAAAATCGAAGAGAATCTTTTGAAGGAATATAACATCCAGCATGTGATCGTTCACATTGAACCATATGCATTTAATAAAAAAGGTAACCGTCATTAACTTTGCGGATACCTTTTTTTATTATTAAATCCTGCAATTCCTTTAATAAAACTGTGTCAAAAAAAGGTATTTATCGATTAATTGCCGAATATTTATCCAATTGACACATGTGTAAAAAACATTAATCTGTTATCATAAAAGCAAAATAATTATTTTAATATTTTGTATTTTATTCAAATAAATTAATTTCTGGGTCGAAAGTAAAATTCATTTTCCTACATTATGGAGGGCAAAATGGTATCTAATCGAGAAATGACCATTCACTTTTTATCTTCTCAAAAAAACAGCATCATTTCCAAATGGAAAGATCAGTTGCTCCATTTATCGGACGGATATATGGGGTATTTTAAAGGGGAAGTGGAAAATATTTTCAATCTGCTAATGGATCAGCTTGGGAAATCGGATACTGACATAGACGATGTACTGAAGGTCGTAGGTGAAAAAATTGCGTGTGATCGAGTTAATAAACAATTGGATATGGAAAATTTCTTTTCCACTGCAACCATCGGCAGATCCACCATCGTTGAGCACGTTTTGAATTCCGAGGCAACGAAAGAAGAAGTATCCGATTTAATTAAGCAAATAAACGTTTACTTCGATAAACTAATTCATTTTGCATTATCCTGTTATACCGAATTGAAAACGATGGAACTTAAAGAACGCTATCAATTCATTAGCCCAAACCATAAAGACCGTTTGACGCTCCTTGGCCAAATGACCTCAAGCTTTGTCCATGAATTCCGAAATCCACTGACTTCCATAATGGGATTCATACAATTGTTACAGGCAGAGCAACCGCAGATAAAATATCTTGATATCATTTCAAAGGAATTGGATCAGCTCAATTACCGGATCACACAATTTCTTAATATTTCCAAAAAAGAAACTTCAGAAGCACAAACTGATCTATTTTCGATTGCTCAGCTAGTGAATGAGGTAATCGAATTTTTATATCCCAGCATTTTGGAAGTAAATGCTTCGATAACATGTAATATTGCCGATGATGCCGTCATTTCCGGTTCTAAAGAAGAGTTTCGCCAAGTTTTACTTAATATTATTTTAAATGCTCTTGATGTGGTCGCCGGAATGCCATCCCCGTCCATTTATATATCAGGCTCTGAATCACCACCCGGCATTCTTACTTTAAACATTTCCAACAATGGGCCAAGAATACCGGACGAAGTCCTGCCGAATATTTTTGAACCATTCATCACCACAAAAAAAAGGGGAACGGGATTGGGACTATTCGTCTGTAAAGAAATCGTTTTAAAACATCAAGGAACCTTATCCTGCCACTCTACCGATTTCCTGACGACCTTTTCCATACAATTGAAAACTAAATAATGGATAAATATCCTTATTTCCTTGGGTTTTCAGTTTGAAATTTTTGACTGATTGACGTCCAGTTACTTATACTAATAGTTAGGTTCCACTACTAATCGAGGTGAATGACCAATAGATTGAAAATAAAAACCATCATAATTTCATACAAGATAAACGATACTTATTTTTCTTCTAACATTTAATACACTACCATCAGTTCATTCATTATTGGTTTTGGGAGGTGACTGGGATAATTAAGTCGTTCGGTACATCAGGCGATTCAATTAAGTCCCACACTAATTGGACATATTAAGTTTTTTATTAGTCATTATTTTAATCGCTTTAACTGCCTTTTTTGTAGCTTCGGAATTTTCGATCATAAGGGTTCGCAGCTCTAGGATAGATCAATTGATTGAAGAGGGAAACAAAAAAGCCATTGCGGCCAAGAAGGTTACATCCGATCTGGATGAATACCTATCCGCCACACAGCTTGGAATCACCGTTACCGCTCTAGGATTGGGGTGGCTAGGACAACCGACCATCCTCAAATTGGTTGGGCCTTTATTCAATGCCTTGAACATCCCGCAAGAAGTCACAAGCATTCTGACATTTGTCATTTCGTTTTCCCTGATAACGTTCCTGAATGTGGTTGTAGGTGAATTGGCTCCAAAGACCGTTGCCATCCAAAAGGCCGAGCAAGTAGCCTTGGCTATTGCCAGCCCTCTGATTTTTTTCCATAAAATTGCCTTTCCCTTCATCTGGATATTGAATCATTCTTCTCGTTTCGTTGTCGGATTATTTGGCTTCAAGCCTGCATCCGAAAGTGAAATAGCACATACGGAAGAAGAATTGCGTTTCATCCTATCTGATAGCTATAAAAGCGGAGAGATTAACCAATCGGAATTTAAATATGTCAGCAACATTTTTGAATTCGATGACCGTGTTGCTAAGGAAATCATGGTTCCCAGGACAGAAATCATGACCATATCAAAAGATGAAACGGTACAGGAATTCGTCGATGTGGCCAAATTGGAGAAATACACTCGATATCCTGTTGTCGAAGGTGATAAAGACCATGTCATCGGCTTAGTGAACTTAAAGGAAGTCTTCTCGGATCTTATAAAGAATCGTGAAATCCACATCAAAGCGATTGAAAATTACGCTCGTCCGATCATTCGAGTCATGGAGAATATACCCATCCACGATTTGCTTTTGAAAATGCAAAAAGAACGCATTCATATGGCTATTTTGATGGATGAATACGGCGGAACTTCGGGCCTTGTCACAGTTGAAGACATCCTAGAGGAAATCGTTGGGGAAATTCGTGATGAATTCGATATCGATGAAGTTGCATCGATCAGGAAAATTAAGGATGGACACTATATATTAGACTCTAAACTTCTTGTAAAGGAAGTGAATGATTTACTTGGCATTCACTTAGATGAAGATGATGTCGATACTATAGGAGGATGGGTCCTTACTGAAAATTATGATGTGAATGTAGGGGACATCATGGAAAAAGACGGATTCTGCTTTAAAGTGATTGAAATGGAAGACCACGCCATTCGTTCCATCGAGGTAACAAAAAAGGTCGTAAAGCTTCCTTTGGAAGAGGACCTTCCCCAAGGATAATTATTAAGAAAAGCCACGTATAAAGTCATTTTACGTGGCTTTTTGTGTTCACTTATCGGATAACCGTCCCATTTTTTTGACCGTTACGATTGGAGGCGTAGTATTTTTTTTCCATATGATATAAAGCATAATAAGGACAACGGAAAAACCAGCTCCCGGAATTATATAAGGTGCAGTTATTTCCCTGATTTGCTGCCAGTTTTCGCCGAGGATCCGTCCTAAGGATAGAAACAAAATGGTCCAAGGGATGACAGCGGCAACCGTATAAAATATAAACTTCCATACAGACATCCTTGCAATTCCCGCAGGGATGGAAATGGCATGGCGAACCACAGGAATGAATCGAGCCGTAAAAATCACGCCTACCCCATAACGTTGAAACCACTCTTCAGCCATTACGATATGATTTTCTTTAATTAAAATATATTTTCCATACTTTAAGAGAAAGGGCCGTCCGCCATAATAACCAGCCCAATAGAGAAATAATTGTGCCATCGTCCCACCTACCACACCTGCAAGGACAGCTCCCCAAAAAGTCATTTTCCCCAGGCCAACCAAATAACCACCGTATCCGAGAACAAGCTCACTCGGGATGATTTCAACCATCAGCCCCAATAAAATCCCCATATACCCCATTTCTGCAAACCAATTCAATATAGTCATAATAAGCTGTGATATCATGCAATCGGACTCCCCTTACCGCTGATTTCAAATTGTTTGTCCTTCTATCCTATTTCAGCTTATAAGGTTCTATTCGATTTTTCATATCCTGCTTCACTTTATATCACTTTTAGGAATGCACAAAAAAAGACCAGCTGATATGTGCTCCGGTCTCATTGCATCAATATTCTTTTAGCTCCCGTTTTTGGGAAAATTGAGGAAAAGTGGTGAGTAAGGATGAATCATTTTGTGAAACATTAGTGAAAATCTCCTGGCGTGATTTCGTTTTTTCAATATGAATCCCGAGATTTTTATACTTGTTGATCATTTGATTATTCATGCTTACCCTCCCTTTCATCTGTATCGTTATCCATTAACTTCCCATTTAACGAAAGGATAAAACCTATTTAAAACATTCCTTTTAAAAAAAACATTTTACACGGAGTCAATTTACTTGAATGGTTTGCAGTTGATGTTCATGCACTTCATCTTTTTCTACATGTACCTGCACCTTATATGTTCCCGATTCTTCAAATGATACCTTATTTTGATATGTCCCATTTCCATCTTCTTCTGCTTTGGTAAAATGACTCTCCTCACTGCCTTCCTTCCACACCTCGAAATTCACATCTGCATTTGTCAGTGGCTTTCCATCCAATTCTACGTTTGCTTCAAAGTTCGAACTGTTTCCTGCCTTTACAGGGTTACTTTGAAACTCGATTGATACATCCGTACTCGGATGAGCTGATGCACCTTCACTTTCATGTTCTGGAACGACCACTTCTTTTGCCGGCATCACATGAAGGCCTTTGGCAGTTACATGGGAAACCACAATATATTTGCCTTGTTCATCAAATGTATGCATCACTTGATACTTGCCACTTCCAGTACTCTTCGATTCCAGCATTGTCCGTTTATCCTGTCCGGACTTTCTCACTTCAAACATTACCTCATCAGCTTCATTCACCAATTGGCTTCCTTGTTTTACTGTCGTTTCAAGAATGACTTCTTTTCCAGGCTCCAATTTCCCTTTAATGACGATCGATGCATCCATCGATTCTGGAACAGCGCTGTTCACTTCTTTATCCTCTGGCATTTCAGACTCTTGGCACCCAGCCAGCATGAATAACAACGCAGAACACATATAGAATTTTTTCATAATAATTTCCCCTTACAATTTATTTGACTAGAAATCTACTCTTTCCATATTCCCCATCCTTTCCTTTTTTCGGATTTTTATACATCATCCACATCAACCACTTCTCATCACGGTAACTGAAGTCAGCATGGCTACCGCGATGATGGTTAAAAATGAATATAAAAAAATTGAAGTCCCTACAACGCTCAGTCCGCAAAGCAGTACGCATCCATCAATGATAAAAATCAGCAAACCGACATTGAGCCCACTCTTCCTGGAAAGGATCTGTGCCAACATATCCGTTCCGCCTGTAGAGGTCCCATACCGAAGCATCAAGCCTATTCCAAGGCCAATCAACCCTCCCCCAATTATCGCACTTACATAAATGGGGAGATCCCATCCGGTGACGGCGTCGGAAAAAATATCGATGCATAAAGAGGAAAAAAGCAAGCCATGCAAGCTGTTCAGAAATAGTTGTTTTTCAAAGTACCAAGCATATATATATAATGGAATGCTGCTCAAAATCACACCAAGGCCTGTTGGCAGTCCAAAATAGTAATGAAAAATCAGGCCAATACCTATCATGCCCCCATCCAATAAATGAAAAGGTATCAGAAAAAAATTGATACCCACACCCACTAGCATGCTGCCGGCAATGATCGCTGCCATCCTTTCCATGATTTTCATGGCCGCCACCCCCATTAATCTGCATTAAAACCTGTCCAGTTTCTATAGAATATGTTTATACCGTCCAAAAAATAATGCAACTGACCAATTTTTTATGAAGCAGGTCCTCGGTTTTCTGAATATTCTATAATAGAATGCAATAAAGTAAAGAAAACAGTCAAATATCGCTAAATATTAGCTCAAATTGATCCTTTACAAGCAATTTACCGGATTTAAGGAGCCGTAAGCTATTTGACTGAATCATTAACTCTTTCTATAATGAAAGTATTTAAATTAATTAAATTGAGGTGATTTGATGGGGCATTAAAGAATGTTCGTTTTGACGGACGGACGCTGCCTTGCGTAACGGATATGTGCATATTCTTGAAAAATAGCTGCACTCCTTCATACAGAAATTCTTCTATTTCCCGTCTACGCATCGCTTATCGGCATATACTTTTATTCTCTTCATCACTTAAAAAAATGGGAGTTCAAGCAGCTGCACATCCATATACCATAGCTAGTTTGAATGATTCCCGAAAATATTCAGCAAGGCAAAAAAAATATACTTGTATATTTTAAAAATGTAGGAGGTGGACTCCTTATTCGTCTCGTAGGCGAGTTAAGGGAGACTATTTGGACATAATAAACTTGGTTCTTATTGCCATTTTAATTGCTTTAACAGCATTTTTTGTAGCTACGGAGTTTGCGATTGTTAAAGTGAGAAGCACGAGGGTCGATCAATTAATTGAAGAAGGAAAGCCGAATGCACTTTCAGCAAAGAAGGTAATATCCAACCTGGATGAATACCTCTCAACATGCCAGCTCGGGATTACAGTTACCGCTTTAGGGCTTGGGGTGCTTGGGGAACCGACAGTTGAAACCATTTTGCACCCGCTCTTAAATCAATTGAATCTTCCAGATTCCGCTTCACATGCACTCTCAGTTGCAATTGCCTTTTTTTCCATTACCTTCATACATGTGGTTGTAGGGGAATTGGCACCGAAAACATTGGCGATTCAAAAAGCGGAGCAAGTAACTTTATTGGTTTCCAAACCTTTAATTGGTTTTAACAAGGTCATGTATCCTTTCATCTGGGTACTGAACGGCTCTGCAAGGACGCTTACAAAAATGCTAGGATTAAAAGCAGTTTCCGAACATGATTTGGCTCATACAGAAGAAGAGCTACGTATCATTGTTTCTGAAAGCTACAAAAGTGGCGAAATTAACCAATCAGAGTTTAAATATGTGAATAAAATTTTTGAATTCGATGATCGGATTGCAAAAGAAATCATGGTTCCACGTACAGAAATAGCAACGGTATCCAAAGATGATACGATCCAACAGTTTTTCACCGTTATGGCGGAAGAGAACTTTACACGATATCCTGTCATCGATGGGGATAAAGATCATGTCATCGGAATGGTCAATATCAAAGAGCTATTCACAGAAATGATCGACAAGAACAACCAGGCCGCATCAGTGATCAACCGATATGTTCGTCCGATCATACGTGTCATTGACAGCATCCCTATTCATGATTTACTTTTAAAAATGCAAAAGGAACGCATTCACATGGCTATCCTCATGGATGAATACGGCGGTACATCAGGTTTGGTGACCGTTGAAGATATCCTTGAGGAAATCGTCGGCGATATCCGCGATGAGTTCGACCTGGATGAAGTGCCGGATGTCCGCAAATTAAAAGAAGATCACTATATCATCGATGCCAAGGTATTAATCAGTGAAGTGAATGATTTACTTGGATTGGATATCAACGATGAGGATATTGATACGATGGGCGGATGGATCCTTACCGAGAATTACGAAGCCAAACAAGGTGATATCCTGACTTATGGTCCCTATAACTTTAAGATAAAAGAAATGAAAGATCACCATATCTGTTATATTGAAATATATAAACCAGCTAAAGTCGTAAGCGAAGTAAAAGAATTTCCGATGATATCACAAACTGAAATCGTTTCATGATAATAACCCCCTTTCCTAATTGACATCAGGAAAGGGGGTTATTTTTTTTCAACCGGTACATGAAATAATATAAATACATATTATATAAAACCTGCTGCATTTAGATTGAATGATAATAATTAAGTATAGTTCTACCTTTATTGTTTCATACTGTTAGAAAAGCGATACTTTTTGAAGGAGTGAGGAATTATGAAACTCATAACCATTTGCCAACACTGCAAAGGGAAAGGGAAAACCCGTTTTCTACAATTCTTTTCCCGGGACTGCAATCATTGCAAGGGTCAAGGAAAAGCGATAAAAGATATGTCAAATTTAAGAAACCAGGCAAAAAACCTCTAATAATCTTTCATATTTTGAAGTTGGATTTAATGACACCAGTTTTTTTTAACGTATCATATACGATCAATATCGAAGGTCCAAGGAAAAGCCCAATGAAACCAAGCATTTTAAACCCTAAATAAAGACTGACCAACGATGCCAATGGGCTCAATCCCATATTTGCTGAATAAATTTTTGGTTCGATGGTCCTTCTTATAATGGTAATGACCAGGAACAGGATAACGAGGCCAATCCCTAGATGATGGTTTCCTTGCGCCCAAACAATTATTGCCCAAGGAACCAGTACAGACCCCGCCCCCAAGATAGGAAGAATGTCCACAACAACTATTAACAGTGCCAATGGAATCGTATACTTCACATTTAACAACCATAGTCCTCCATAAGCCATGATGAACGTAATTAAACTCAATAGGATTTGTGCCTTGATGAAGCCAACTGCTGCTATACTTAAATCTTGATAAACTAGCGATATCTTTTGATAGGTGGATATCTTCAAATAAAGGAATGCCTTTTTTCTTAACTTTGGCAATTCAAGACTAATTAAGAATAAAGCGATTAAATAAATTAAAAAATCAATGAAAAATCCCGGAATAAGCGTAACGAATTGCACCATATCCTGAACAAAGCCCTCTGTGAACCCCTCTAGAGCCTTGACCCCCTTTTCCATCGTTTGTTCTATTGACAGAATGAGATTTGGCGGCAATGTTTGGGAATATCGTTCCCACTGCCTTATGACTGGCAATATCGCCGTCAAATACATTTCACGTATGAATCCAGGAAATTCTTCAGAATAGACAATGATCTTCTTGATTAAAACCGAAAAGGAAAAATAAGTGATGCTCATAAGCCCGCCTACATATAAAACAAATGAAATCAATACTGCCCAAAGCCGATGCAGTTTTGCCGTTTCACCAATCATGCGGACCAATCCATCCAATAGAATGGCTGTGAGTAATGCTAAAATCAAAGCCCATGAATAGGGAATGACGATTAATATGCCTAAAAGGAAAATACCCCTCCAAAACCAGCGGAAAAAGACAGCGACATTCACTGAACAAACCCTCCTTGCACTTTCTTGTTCTCCTTATATTTATGAAACGGGGTCACATATATTTCGCTTATACGTTTTATTTTCTCAATAAAGGGAAAAAGAGTCACAAAGAGATGGAGGGATTGACATTGGATAATAAAGATAAAGAAAAGTATCTTGAAGAGCGCAATGATAAATCCAAGGCGTTCAAAAAAAATCAGGAAAAACAGCTGGAACGTGATCAAGTAGTCATGCCCATTGAAGATTTACCAATTGATGAAATTAAATATGAACGACAAGAAGAAAGAAATAAAAAGGAAACAAAACACCGCTCCACCAGCGACAGGTTTTAAAGCAAAAACCAGCCACTAAAGAGGCTGGTTTTTTGTTTGCGGGATATCTTTGCATTCAGCTTCAAAGTGTGCTATTTGGCTGCCCTTTTCTTGAAGAAATACAGTTACCGATATGGGCACCTTTTGAATGATGGTGTTTTCCATCCCCGTTTCCACCATTGCTTTTTTTATCGTATCTGCTTTTCATGGGAAACAAGTCTGTTTTCCATCAGGTTACGGGCAAAAAAAATCATTTACATGGAAAAAAATATGCGCCATCTATTATTAAGCTTCCTCTTGTCAGCTTGTATATCCTTCCCCCATTGTGAGGATTTTGCGAGTCTGGGTTCTCGATTAATTCTATTAATTCTATTCATTCAGCCATTATCTTTCCCATTCCTGAAGTGTTTCCAAAAATAAACATTGACTGAAATAAATGATTCATTACAATAGACTTTTAAGAATTAAAGAATATAATGGACTGGTCGACCATTATAAAGGAGAATCCTATGACGAACCCTACTCAATTATTTCATCAATATTTACAAGTATCCAGATCATTAGTCAGCAAAATGAATGAACAAATTACAGCCCTTGAAATTTATCATAATCAGTGGACAATCCTGAATTATTTAAAAAACTGTGGATATTCCACAATCCCAGATATCTGTAATTACTTGGATGTAGATAATGTTATTATCACACGTTCGGTCAACAGCATGGAACAGAATAATATGATTAAACAGGTCCCTGGAAAAGATGAACAGGAAAAACGGATCGAGCTGACTCCCCGGGGCAAAGAGGTACATACAAAATGCCTTAAAATTGCAGAGAAAATTGAAGGAAAAGCCCTGGATGGCATTACTGAAGAAGAACAGGATATGTTTTTCCAGACGGTCCTTAAAATCCTCAATAATATAAGAAACTGAATGGGTGTCTTATATTATTGTTGAGAGAATCACGGCCTTTCCATTTTCCTGTACGAATCAAGCTATAGCCATACCTTTTTTAAAAGTCGGATTCCTTCTTCGATTTCCCTTTCGGATAAACCACCGTACCCAATCAAAATAGTCGGCCCTTTTACGTTTTTTGAGTGATAAACCGAAGTTGGATGGACTGTAACCCCAACATTGGCAGCCTTTTGAATGAGCTCTGACTCACTTATGCCGTTTTTTACTTTTAAAAGAACGTGTAATCCTGACTTTTCACCGATTACGGCTGCATGATCATGGAAGTTCTCTTCAATTGCATTCAGCAACACCTTATTCTTTTTACGATAAATCGTACGCATTTTATTCAGGTGGCGTTCCCAATGTCCATTTATCATAAAAAGACAGAGCGTTTCCTGAATAATTCTGGAAACGGTCTGTTTGTATCCTATTAACTTCTGCTGATAGTCGTAAGCCAACTCCTTGGGTAAAACCATATAGCCCACCCTGATTGACGGGATTAGCGACTTTGAAAACGTGCCAAGATAGATGACCTTTCCATTTGTGTCCAACCCCTGCAAGGATGGAATCGGTTTACCTGCATGACGGAATTCGCCGTCATAATCATCTTCAATAATATAACCCTCTTTTTCTACTGCCCAATTCAATAATTCCACCCTTCTAGTTATCGGCATGATCATGCCGGAAGGAAATTGATGGGAAGGAGTGACATAGGCAACATTCGCTGCACTCGCTTTCAAAGAGTCCACACTAATTCCACCTTCATCTAATGGAATGAAAGCCATATTGGCTCCCTCCAACCTCAGTACCTCCCTAACCCGATGAAATCCAGGGTCTTCCAACCCAAAAATTCGCTCATTTCCAAGAAGCAACCGCAGAAGATGGATGAAATACTGTGTACCTGCCCCAATGATGATTTGATCAGCGCCACAGCGAACTCCTCTCGATTGAAATAGATAGGAAGAGATCTCAGCCCGGAGCCCCCATTCCCCTTGGGGATCACCACTCATGAACATTTTTCTTTCCTGTAGATACAAAGTATTGTTTAAGCATTTTTTCCACACAGCATGCGGGAAAGAATCCATGTCCACCCGGCCATGATTGTAATCGATCATATTCCTTTCATCCTTAGGGCCCATCTTCTCTTCGGTAACATGCAACGGTTCATTCAAAGGTGAGATCGGTTCTAAATCAGCTACGTAAAAACCTTTCCTTAATTGACTTTCCACATACCCTTCTGCCATCAACTGCTGATAAGCAGTATCTACTGTATTAAGGCCTATTCCTAAATGCATGGCTAGTTTTCTTTTAGAAGGCAGTTTCATTCCTGCCTTTATTTGCCCATTCTCGATTTCCGTTTTAAAGTATTTATACAATTGGACATATAAAGCTTCTTTATTCGTCTTATCTAAGGTTAGAGTGATTTCAAACATTTGGTCCTCCTAAAAAACTGGTTCCATAAATTATATCAGCCTTGGTCCTTATTATAGGACCAGGATATTTTTATAATGAAAATATCAATCAAGAGGAGGAGATTATGGAACATATCGAATTACTCGGGAAACACGTGATACTAACCCCAATGATGGAGCATCATATCGAACCGCTTTACGCTGCTTCCCTGCCACCTGAAATATGGAAATGGAGCGCAACAAAGATCTTGTCATATGAAGAGGCGATTTCCTATGTAAAGGAAGGCATCCGAGCAAGGGAGCAGGAACTTCATCATCCATTTGTCGTTATCGATCAAACAAATGATACGATAGTTGGCAGCACTAGCTTCAGAAATATTCAATTTCATAATCAGTCCCTGGAAATCGGTTCGACTTGGTATCATCCCGATAAATGGCGGACAGCCATTAACACAGAATGTAAGTACCTGCTATTGCAGCATGCTTTTGAAAAGTGGCACATGACCCGGGTTGAATTCAGGACGGACGAATTGAACAAAAGGTCGCGTGCAGCAATAGTCAGGCTCGGTGCCCTTGAAGAAGGCATTTTACGGATGGAGAAAAAACTGCAAGGTGGAAGGATAAGGAATACGGTGGTCTACAGCATTCTCGAGCACGAATGGTCCTGTGTGAAAAAGAACTTGGAAGCTTTTTTGGCAAGGTGAAGATGGAGAAAAAAAGTGCCGCTTATTTGAACTGTGCCCCATTTTACGGACAGTATAAAAAAAGCGCCTAAGCGGCTAATATGTGGTCCCGGTATTGTACCGGGGCTATTTTTCAGGTGAGTCTTTATGACCCGATTCAATTTTAGTTAATGAATCCTTTTGCCTTTTCGTGGATCGAATGAATATGCAAACGACAATCGCAAATAAAAGCGGCATTAGTAAAGCAAATAGAAGGTAAATCGTATCTCCAATGAACAAGTTCATTCCCCCTAAGCATTTCGATCCGCACTTTTGTCCGTAAAGCTTTTCCGTCAAACTGGATGATCACTGCTTAGTCTCCCGGTTCCTTCAAATACTTTGTGACAATCGAATCATATCCTGACACTGAATCCCATTTTCATAAATGGCCACGGAATAGTTTCTATTAAAAAAATCGCGATCGACCCCAGTTATTCTAAAACCGCATTTTTGGTAAAGGGCAAGCTGCCCTATCCCCGAATTTCCCGTGCCGATTTCAATCGTTTTATAACCTTGTTCCCTTGCATGGCTTATGGCGTGTTCAATCAATTGCTTTCCGATTCCTCTTCCATGATGCCGTTCATCCACTGCGATGTTCATTATCTCTATCAATTCAGGACCTTTTTGCAGCAAAACATAAACCCCGATGATTCGCTTATCCATCTCGGCAACAAAGCACGTCCCACTTCCCAAGTATGCTTTTACCAATTTCCTTGAAGGATCAGCCAAAAGCAACAAATGCATCGGCGGTGACTCATCCACCAATAATTCCCTTATCTTCATCCCCATACAAACCCTTCTCATTTTAGTTCTTCTACTAGAAGTTCCATCAATTCTGATGCCGGAAGTTCCCTGCTCAACTTATACCCTTGCCCTGCCCACAAAGCCATCAATTCAGGATTGTTTTTTTGTCCCGCCGCTTTTCGCATTTGCTTGGTCATGTGATGGACATAAGGATATGCGACGGGTGCAATGCTATCATATTCCCTTAAAAAGTGATTCACCAACCCGCGTGCCCTCCGGCCGCTGAAGGCGCGGGTAACTGAGGTCTGGGTAAAACGGGGATTTCCGAGAGCTGCCTTATGGACGGGACTTGCCCCGCTTTCGGGACAGCGAAGGAAAGCTGTTCCCAATTGTGCGGCTGTCGCTCCCGCTGCAAGCACGGCAGCGATATCCTTTCCATGCATCAGTCCACCCGCTGCAATGATTGGTAACTTCAGTTCATTTTCAATCATCCGTATTAATACTAAAAGACCGTAATCGTCTTCTGTGCCGTTCTCGAAGCTGGCTCGATGCCCCCCTGCCTCAATCCCCTGTACACATAGAACATCCGCACCTGCACCAGCCGCCCTTTTCGCTTCCTGAAGGTTGGTTACTGTCACGACAATAAGAGCACCGGCGCTTTGGAGCTCCCTTATTACATCTTCCGCAGGACAACCAAACGTAAAGCTGACGACATCGACCCGAGCCTCTTTTAATGCAGTTAGTTTATTTTCCCAATCATCATCATCACTATCGGCTTTTCCAATCTCAACCCCTACATTCTCGGCCTCCTTTTCAATTTTTTCACGATAGGCAAATAATAAAGTTTCATCCACCACTTCGTTACCTGGAACAAATACATTCACGCCAAATGGGCGCTGGGTCAAGTTACGAGTCTGCCCTATCTCGTCTTTCATCTGTTCTGCACTCTTATAGCCAGCGGCAAGAAATCCCAATCCTCCCGCATTGGATACTGAAGCCGCAAGCCGTGGAGTGGAGGCTCCTCCTGCCATCGGTGCTTGAATGATTGGATATCTCAGTAAATCTTTGAACAATCCACACAACTCCCTTTTGATTTTTACTCATACCCTTATCATTTTTACGTTTTCTTGATATAATGATTATCTGTAAGAGATAAGTGTCTAAATGATCACCCTTTATATCTTGCAAATATAAAACATAGGTGGTAAATAAAAAATGGAAACAAAACCATATAGAGTACTACTTTATTATTTGTATGTACCTATCGAGAATCACGAAGAATTTGCAGCCGAGCATCTTGCGGCATGTAAAGCACTTGAATTGAAAGGTCGTATCCTGGTGGCCTCAGAAGGTATCAACGGAACGGTTTCAGGTACGATTGAGCAAACCAACCAATATATGGACATGATGAAAAGCGATTCCCGCTTTGCCGATATCGTGTTTAAAATAGATGAAGCTGATGGACATGCTTTCAAAAAAATGCATGTTCGTCCGAAAAATGAACTTGTCACGCTTCGTCTGGAAGATGACATCAACCCGAACCGGACGACAGGCCAATACTTGAGCCCGAAGGAATTCTTCGAGCAAATGCAAGATGAAAATACTATCGTCCTTGATGCCAGAAATGACTATGAATTTGATTTAGGACATTTCAGGGGTGCAATCAAGCCGGAAATCACGAATTTCCGCGAACTTCCGGATTGGGTCCGTGAAAATAAACAAATGTTCGAAGGCAAAAAAATCCTTACGTATTGCACAGGCGGTATCCGCTGTGAGAAATTCTCAGGCTGGCTTGTCGAAGAAGGCTTTGAGGATGTTAGCCAGCTGCATGGCGGCATCGCAACATACGGGAAGGATCCCGAAGTCCAAGGTGACCTTTGGGATGGACAAATGTATGTATTCGATGAAAGAATTGCCGTACCCATCAACCAAAAGGAACACGTCATTGTCGGACGCGATATTTATTCCGGCGAGCCTTGTGAACGCTATGTCAATTGCGCTAACCCTGAATGCAACAAGAAAATCCTATGCAGTGAAGAGAACGAACACAAACATATGCGCAGCTGCACTCACGAATGCCGAGTGCATCCGCGTAACCGCTATGTAGCCGAGCATAACCTTTCTGAAGAAGAAGTATCTGAGAGATTACAGCAAATCGAAGAAACCTTCACGGCAAAATGATTAAGCAAACCCGAATCAGTGGACATGATCCCTATTCGGGTTTTTTTATAGCCTATATCCAATTTTCCGAAGATTACACTTGTTAACTTTCAAAACTGCCCAAACCGGAATATTACTTACATTCCTACTTCTATATCAAAATAGAAAAAACCTTCTTTAAAAGCAAAAGAAAGAATCAATCCGCTAACTTCTAAAGCTTTTTCATGATTGTCCCTTCATGAAAAAAGCGATTCCTCTTAAAAAGAATCGCTCCTGCATCAATAATTTCAGTTTGCCTCTGCACTCACAACAATTCCGCAAGCTTGTCTATCGCCCGCATCACCAGTTTTCATGGTATCTCCATCAGATCCTTTTTTTCCACTGGCTTCATAACGATCAGGAATATTGGCAAAGTTGTCTGGATTTGCATGAACGATGACAGCCAACTCTTCTTTCTTCAGTTGGTCTATTGTCATGTTATCCAATGTTGCCGTATATTTTGCTGTCCCATCTTCTTTTACATAGAGAGGGGGCATGTCCCCTGCATGATTCGAGTGCGTTTCATCAGTTGGATTGAAGTGTCCTCCCGCTGTAGTGAAAGGGCCTTCCTTAGCACGTGCGTCACATGCCGCGTTTTCGTGAATATGGAATCCATGATAGCCTGGCTCAAGGCCTTCCAAAGTGGTCTCGATCACCACAGCATTCTCTTCCGCGGAAAAGTTTACAGTACCAAGGGGTTTACCTTTTATATCTTTAACTTCTGCTTTCACCTGCGGATCCATCTCTGTATCTGTTCCTTGTCCCACTGTATTCATATCTTCGGCATTTTTGTCGCCCTGATTTGAATCATCCGCTGAATTACATCCATACAGTAAAAAGGCAGCACACATAGGCAGCACAAATTTTGGCTTATAGTTCATGATAAATCCCCTCACTCTCTTATATGTATATTCCTCTTATTATTTACCACTATTATGGAAAAATAAACAGAAAGCGGGATAAATAGGAAAATAGATTACACCAGCGAGTAGAACCTCTTACTAAATTCACAGACAAGGATCTTATATTATAGCTTAATGGGCTCACATTTTACAAAGTGATGACACCGAAAGCAATGGCTGCAATCGTCATGATGATGGTTGTCCCAAACGCCCATTTAAACAGGAATTTTTGGTGATCCCCAAAATCCACCCCTACAAGACCAATCAATATGAATGTGGCAGGCACCAATGGCGATAATGGGAATCCTGTGGTCGAATGACCTAATAAAGCCGCCCTTCCGATTTCAACAGGGGCAATACCGAAGTTCGATGCCGTTTCACTGATAATCGGCAGAATGCCAAAGTAATAGGCATCAGGTGAAAAAATGAACCCCATCGGAATGCTCGAAAGCGCTACGACCAGTGGCAAATGTGCCCCAAGCCAATCCGGAATGATGGTTACGATTGAAGCGGCCATCGAGTCCATCATCTTCGTTTCAGTGAATACACCCGTAAATATCCCTGCAGCAAAAATGAGTGTACAGATCATTACGAAACTATTGGCATGACTTAAAATCCTTTCCTGCTGTTCTTGTGGGTTCGGAAAGTTAACCAATAATGCAATAGCAAAAGCGGAGGCAAATAGGATTTGGATTGGCAGCAATTCCATCACCAGCAATACCATCAGTAAAATCGTCAAGAGCCAATTAAACCAAAATAACTTGGATGTTCCTTCAGGTGTGGTTTCAGCGGCTGCAGCCTGTTCACTCATACCAGGTGGCATGGTCCTTCCCATCGACCTGACTCCTAATCTCTCTCTTTCCTTTTTGCCAAGTACATATGCCGAAAAAAGTGTCCATAAAAGCCCGCAAATCATGACTGGAATGAGAGGAATGAATAACTCCGATACTTGAACTTGAAGGCTCGCGGCCGCTCTCACCAAAGGTCCTCCCCAAGGAATCATATTCATGACCCCCGCACCTAAACCAACGACACAGGCCAATACGAGTCTATTCATTCCTAATTTCATATAAAGCGGTAGCATGGCGGAAACGGTGATCATGAATGTAGAAGAACCATCCCCATCCAAACCTACCAACATGGTTATTATGGCAGTTGCCATGACAACCTTTAGCGGGTCGCCTTTTACAAAACTCAGTATTTTAGCGATCATGGGCTCGAATAAACCAACGTCAATCATTAATCCAAAATATAAAATAGCAAAAACGATCATGACTGCTGTTGGTGTCACCTTTAAAATACCTGCCACCATCATATCTCCCATTTCAGATGCAAACCCGCCAATCACACCAAAAGCAATCGCCGTGAGGATAAAAGCGACGACTACGGATAGACGCTTTGTGATGACTAATACCAAAAACGTTAAAATCATGCTAAATCCTAAAATAGTTAACATGTAAAAAACTCCTTTAATTTGAAAATGAACGCCTTTCCTTTTATCTAATTTTTCCGAAAAATCAATATTTTCAAATTATACCATTTGCACATTCATTAAAAAACCAGTTTTTATAAGCAAAAATCAAATTCATTTAATAAATTAGTTAATTTCTGTATACTATTATTTAGGAACCCGAAGTTTTTTTTGAAGGAAAGAAGTGTTGTATGTAAAATGAATGCTCATAAAATAGCTAAACGGAATCTTTTCATCATGTGGTTCGCCAACTTCTTCATAGGCGGAAGCATGACGATGGTTCTTCCATTCATATCTTTATACATTGGTACATTCGGGGATTATTCGACCCAATATATCCAGCATTGGTCCGGATGGACATTTGGTATCACCTTTGTGACTGCCTTTTTATTTTCTCCTATTTGGGGACGGATTGGCGACCGGTATGGCAGAAAGAAAATCTTGATTGCCTGTGCCTTTGGGATGGGACTGTCCATTTTCTTGATGGGATTCGTTGAAAATGTTTGGCAGCTTTTCGTCTTAAGGATGTTCACGGGAATATTCACTGGCTTCATATCCATGTCACAGGCCTTCATATCAACGCAGACTCCGAAAGAGATTGCCGGACGCGTACTGGGAACACTGCAAACGGGAAATATAACTGGTTCACTTTTCGGACCATTGCTTGGCGGCATTCTTGCAGACACACTCGGCTATTCAACCGCCTTTAAATTCACCTCTATCACCATTTTCATCTCTGGACTTCTTGTTTTTGCAACCAAGGAGTATCAAATGGAACGGCAAAAGGGAACAAAGTCGAGCTATACAAGCAAGGAGGTTCTCTCGCATATCATGCGGAATCCGATCCTAGTGAATGTCATGCTCATTTCGACACTTGTTCAAGTAGCCCACTTCAGCATCCAGCCCATTCTTTCTTTATACGTCGGCGAGCTGCATGGAACTTCCAATCTTGGATTTTATTCAGGTATCGCCTTTTCTGCGGCAGGCCTAGGGAATTTATTGATGGCGCGTCACTGGGGCAAGATAGGTGATCGGCATGGACATGTGAAGATTCTTGTGCTGCTTCTTTTTCTGACTGCCACTGTCTACTTGCCTGGTGCCTTCATCAATCACTTTTGGCAGCTTGTTTTTGTACGTTTCATACTGGGCATGGCAATAGGTGGCATCATCCCTGTAAGGATTGCCTACATTCGCCAAGAAGCGCCGGTCGCAATGCAGGGGGAAGTACTTGGGTACAATACGAGCCTGCGCTTTTTAGGCAATATCATCGGACCTGCTATGGGCGGTATGGTAGCTGGTTTCTATGGATTCTCCGCTGTTTTCATCACGACCAGTACCTTGCTCCTTATCGCTGGCCTGGTCCTCTATTACGCGATGCACCGCAATCCGGAGTTGGCCAGATCACATTAATCAAATTCGGGCGAGAAAACCTGCTTCCAGATGGAAGTCAGGTTTTTATCTGTTTAACGCACATACAGCCGTATTGCCAGATACATCTGAAGCTGGATCTTGTTTCGGTCGGATCCCGATTAAGGCAGTGATGCCGAGATCGACTACTTTATTCAAAAATACATATCATCAAGCATCAGAGTTATTGTGAATGCGGAATCATCGAAGGAAACCAGAAAAGGATTTGAAGCGAGTGCACTTTCAAGCCTATCAGTTAAATAACATGCTTTGTAAAGATAGGTTCAAAAGAAATGAATCAAACTTCCTGAAGGTCATAGCTTTAGGCTAACCACTTTAATATCATCATACCCACCCATAAACTGATAAGTATTTTTTCTGCACTTCAATTTTATGTTAAGATTATTTTAGGCAAATTTTATGAAAGTAAAAGACGCAAAGCCACGGGCCTAAACCAACAACTTAGTTGTCATGGCAGCCGGGCCGCCATGATTTATCTTGATTAAATCGCTTAATCATTTATTTCGTGCCCCTTTTTAATTTGCCTAAAAATTTGAAAAAAGAGGGTTATATATGTTTTTTCCAACCATTTATTCAGCTGCTACGGATGAGAGACACATAGTTAAAGATAAAAATACATGTGCATGCGGCACAAGATATAATGTATTCGCAATGTTGACAAGAAGCGACCTTCGAAAGATCAGGTTCAAGCATTATAAAGAAGTGACATGTCCAAAATGTAAATCCAGTATCCTTGATAAGGAATAGCCACTTAACACTGCCCTCTACGAAGTAGGTGAAAGGGAAAATATCGTTCCGTTAAGTAAAGCTTCCTTACCTTATGCCAATCAAGTTAAGGCACAAAATCGACATAAAAAAAGATCCTTCAAGGACTTTTATCATTGTCTTAAAAGGTGTACGGTCGGACTATAGTTGGCTCGATTGGTATAAACCGTGCAGTTTATCAGCAATCATCATTCAATCGTGTTTTCTGCATCTTCTAAAACCATGTCCGGAATGTCATGGATCCGTTCCATTCGGTAACGCAATGCACTTCGGTGTTTGAAAAATGAAATCCATAGTATTTTTGAATTTCCGTTATTGAATAGGTAGACACTTAATGTACCCATCAGATTTGCTCCCCCCTTCAGCATGTGCAAGGTCTTTCAAATTATCCAAGAGCTTGTAAGAGCCCAATTCGTCAAAAATGGCCAAGCTATTTTTTTGGAAATCCAGTTCTGCTGAATTTATAAGCATGCATGCCCTGTTTATAGACCTAATAATAATCCTCCATCTTAATGGTGGTGCCCATCCCAATATGTAGCGCCAAGGAAAGCTTATTGAAAATAGCTGTCCATTAAGATAATGATATATCTCCTCCTATACGGGGTTGCGAGTTCACTTTCCCTTCCACGGATACCATCATATCATCGCTTTTAGTCATGATGATTTCTTTATTAAGATACAGTTGTTCTTTCATATGATCCCATTCCAAGGCTTTTTCTGCCTGCCTTACAATCAGGTTCGGATGGTTAGGCAGTGACTCCACTTCCAGTTCCACAGCCCCAATGTAAATCATTTCCGCAGTCTTGAGAAACACTACCAACAGAACCAACAACTGAAACCCACCCGATTTTTCAGTAAAAGGGAAATAGGCATATAATTCATTCTCCCCCCATTACCGTAATCGTTTACTAAAGTTTTGGGGATCCTATCGAAGGACTTTGTAAACAAACATAGTTTACCGATCCTTCGTATAGATAAATGGAGGCATCTTCAGCCCTGGTCCCCCCACATGATAGCTCAAGCACTTTTTTCCTTCTTTAGGCATGAATAGTCCTGGAAATATCCATATAGATAGAAAGAAGGTCACATGCTATAATTTAGTGCGTTAACAATGAAAGTAACACACATATATAAAAGAAAGAAGGAGTGTTTCTTTGAATACATCAGCATACAAACAGGAATGGTTCGGTAACGTTCGGGGGGATGTTCTTTCCGGAATTGTCGTTGCCTTGGCATTGATTCCAGAGGCGATTGCCTTTTCGATCATTGCTGGTGTTGACCCAATGGTAGGTCTATATGCCTCATTCTGCATTGCCATCGCCATCTCGTTTTTCGGCGGAAGGCCGGGAATGATATCGGCTGCCACTGGAGCAATGGCACTCGTAATGGTCGATCTTGTTAAAGATCACGGCTTGAACTATTTACTTGCTGCAACTATATTGACTGGTTTGCTGCAAATTTTACTAGGGGTTTTAAAAATCGGGAAATTAATGAAGTTCATCCCGAAGCCGGTCATGACTGGTTTTGTGAATTCTCTAGCCATCTTGATTTTCACGGCACAGCTTACCCATTTCGTGGGCGAATCATGGATTATGTATCTCATGACAGCCATTTCATTAGCTATCATTTATCTTTTTCCGCTGATCACGAAAGTCATACCTTCACCACTTGTCGCCATCATATTCATGACAATCGTTGCAGTTACCACGGGAGCTACGGTGCGTACGGTTGGGGATATGGGGCAATTGACTGAAGCCCTTCCGATGTTCATGCTTCCAGACATCCCTTTGACCTTCGAAACTTTGGCGATCATTTTCCCTTATTCCATAGCCCTTGCGTTTGTCGGGTTGCTTGAATCATTATTGACCGCTCAAATTGTCGATGAGATGACTGACACGGACAGTAATAAAAATAAAGAAGCCAAAGGCCAAGGGATTTCGAATATCATTGCCGGATGTTTTGGCGGAATGGCAGGATGTGCGATGATCGGCCAATCCGGTATCAACATTAAATCGGGAGGAAGGGGCCGGCTTTCCACTTTTGTAGCTGGCGCATTTCTTATGGTATTAATCGTGGTATTGAATGATGTCCTTGTTAAAATACCGATGGCTGCCCTTGTCGCAGTCATGATCATGGTTTCAATCGGGACCTTTGACTGGTCTTCCCTAAAGCGGCTCACTAAAGCTCCAAAGACGGATGCAGCAGTGATGATCGTGACGGTCCTCATTGTTCTTTATACACATGACTTATCTAAAGGGGTATTTGCTGGAGTGCTCTTGAGCATGATTTTCTTCTCGGCTAAAATTTCTAAAGTGGCTGTTGAGAAAACGGAAGACATCCATGCCAAGAAAATCATATATCGTATCAGCGGACAAATATTTTTCGCTTCGGTTCAGGACTTTGTTTCTAAGTTCGATTTCAAGGAAAAAGCCGAAACGGTCATCATCGATTTTTCCCATTCTAAAATATGGGATGCTTCTGCAGTCGGTGCTGTTGATACGGTTGTCCTTAAATATCAGTTTCAAGGTACACCTGTCCAGGTGCAAGGCCTGGACGAGGAGAGTTCGTTATTGCTTGAAAAACTCGCCACCTCAGAAAGTAAAATATCTTGAAAAAGTATAATTCTGCTGAATAGAAACTTTTCAAACCGACAAAATAGATAACATGAAATATTTCCTTTTGAAAGGAGCGAAAAGCATGACATCCGATCAGGATTATACAGCAGCGAATCTGTCACCAGATTTATTGAATGAACTGAAAAGCTTTGAAAGCAAACTTGGCGAGGAAGCCAATAAAGAACTGATTGTCATCGCCTATGAAAAAGAAAAGGAAACCTTAAATTAAAAAAAAAGACTCAAACACCTTTAAATGGATGGTTGAGTCTTTTTTTGATGTACAGAAAAGGGGCCCCAAAGTATTAAATGGGCACCCCTTTTCCAATATTATTTACTGAATACGTCCGTTAAAACCGGAACGATTTGTTTTTTACGCGATACAACGCCCTCTAAGACGGCAATGTTATTGTTTAATGAAACGTCATATGCCTTTTCCACTGCATCAGCCGCTTTTCCAAGAGCCAAGGCCACAGAATCATTGGTCAAGATATCCGTTACGACGAATAGGAATAAATCCAATTCCTTCACAGCGATGACCGATTCAATGGCTGCTTCTATTTCAGCTTGCTTAGCAAGAACTTCGTTCGGATCTACAGCATTGACCTGAGCTATCTCAACTTTAGCCATTCCCATGGAGAATTCTTTTGCATCAAGAGTGATTAGCTGGGCAATCGTCTTGTCGCTCAAGTCAGCTCCCGCCTTCAACATTTCCAAGCCATATGTTTCAGCGTTTACTCCCGCAATATCAGCCAGTTCCATAGCTGCTGCAACGTCTTGCTCTGTGCATGTCGGGGATTTGAACAATAAAGAATCGGAAATTATGGCAGATAGCATAAGTCCGGCGATCGTTTTAGGGACTTCAATGCCGTTTTCTTTATAGATTTTATTTAAAATGGTTGCCGTACAGCCAACTGGCTCCGCACGGTAATATAAAGGATCGCTTGTTTCAAAGTTAGCGATACGGTGATGGTCAATAACTTCCAACACACGGACTTGGTCAATATCTTCTGCACTTTGCTGGCGTTCGTTGTGGTCGACCAGGATCACGCCATCCGCTTCCCCTGCCACTTTTTCCACAAGGCGGGGAGCTTCGAATTTGAATTGGTCCAACGCATATTGAGTTTCACCATTCACTTCACCCAGACGAACTGGTTCAGCGTTGATACCTAGTTGCTTTTTAAGATCTGCATAAGCGATTGCTGAACAGATTGTGTCTGTATCCGGGTTTTTATGTCCAAAAACTAATACTTTTTCCAAGATTTTAACCCCTTTTTCATAAATATTTTTCCGCGAATCCCCTCATCGCAATAAGGGAGACCCACCTTTACTATACACTTTATTTTAACACAAAATCCCGTAAATTCAGTGCTCGAATTACCCATTCCCCAATAAAATCTTTCATTCTCAATCCCTCTACCTTCACTTTGTCAATAGATAAGGGTTGGTTTTTCTCAAATATATTAGTTGAATTATCATCGTATATGGCTTACGATAATATAAGCAGAAATACTAGATATTGATTACACAAACAATACTAATAACTATATATAGAATATTTTATAATCAAAGGTGCCAGTGATGGCTGAAAAGGGAATCCGGTGTAAACCCGGAACTGTCCCCGCAACTGTAAATGTGACGAAATGAGAAACCACTGTATAGCTCTCTCTATACGGGAAGGACTCAAAGTAGGATGATCATGAGTCAGGAGACCTGCCTTGATTTTTTCATGTTTCTTATTCTTCGGGGATTGAGATGATGAAACGATAGTATAATGGCTATTTTTTCATGGTTCTTTTATTCTATCGTTTGATCCGCTCAATCCATTTGGGCGGTTTTTTTATTTTAGCGGAAGTTTACAAGGAGGATTATTAATGACTCAAACATATAACTCTACCATAAGCGAAAATGACACCGAAACGAATTCAATCCAGCTTGAGATGTTATCAAAGGAATTCGAAGGCCGTCTCGATATGGAAAAGTTCAAAAAGCGTTTTATAAAATGGCTTGATCGCAAAAGTGACTCAACCGATGAACAGGCATCAAAAAAACTGATTCAGCTCGCTCTTGAAAGTGTGGATATAGATGCTCCCGATTGGACGTTCGTTGCTGCAGCAGAACTATTGAATACGATGTATAGGGATGCACAGGCAAATCGAGGTTATGAAGGCATGAGTTATGGCCCATTCTATGAACTGATCACGGAACTCTCGCAACTTTCAGAAGGCCAGCGTTATCCCATTTATAAATCAGAACTGCTAGCTTCTTATACGAAAGCAGAAATTGAGGAATTGGGTTCGGTGATCGACCCGGAAAAGGATAAATTATTTTCTTACATAGGCATCTACTTATTAAACGATCGCTACCTAGCCCGCCCAAAAAAAGACAAGGTCTACGAACTGCCTCAAGAGCGCTTCATGATCATCGCGATGGAAATCATGCGAATGGAAAAAACGGAGCATCGTCTTCAACTAATAAAAGAAGCTTACTGGGCTATGTCCAACCTTTATATGACTGTTGCGACGCCTACTCTATCCAATGCAGGTAAAACGCATGGACAGTTAAGCTCTTGTTTTATCGACGCAATTGAAGATTCCATTGACGGCATCTATCTATCTAACTACGATGCTGCAAAAGTATCAAAATTCGGCGGCGGTGTAGGTCTTTACGTTGGTAAGATTCGTTCGCTTGGTTCTGATATCCGAGGTTTCTCTGGAAACAGTTCCGGCACGACTCCCTGGATCCGGCTATTCAACCAGACAGCTGTCAGTGTCGATCAATTGGGGCAACGTAAAGGTGCCATCGCGATTTACTTGGATGCCTGGCATAAAGATATTATGAGCTTTCTTGATTTGAAGACGCAAAACGGGGATGACAGATTAAAAGCCCATGATATTTTTACAGGTGTATGTATTCCTGATTTGTTCATGGAGGCTGTACGCGACAGAAAAGAATGGTATCTTTTCGATCCACACACCGTCAAGCAAACCCTTGGATTCTCACTTGAAGATCTTTATGACGAGAAGAAAGGCGAAGGAAGCTTCAGGAATCATTATGCACTTGCTGTCGAGGCCGCAGAAAACGGTACACTTCCAAACTATAGCTTTGAAAAAATCAATGCGATGGACATCATGAAAAGCATCATGATTTCTCAATTAGAAGAAGGCGTACCATATATGTTCTACCGCGATGAAGTGAACCGGAAGAATCCGAATAAACATAAAGGCATGATTTACTGTTCTAACCTTTGTACGGAGATTGCTCAAAACTTAAGCCCTTCGACGATTACGGATGAATATGAAACAGAAGATGGAGATGTCGTTGTGGTCCGTAAAAGCGGCGATTTCGTTGTCTGCAACCTATCATCCATTAACTTGCCCCGTGCGGTGAGCAGCGATGTTTTGGAGAGGTTAATTCCCATTCAGGTCCGGATGCTGGATAACGTCATTGATGTCAATAATCTTCCGGTCAAGCAAGCATCCATCTCGAACAAACGTTACCGGGCAATTGGTCTAGGAACGTTTGGATGGCATCATTTACTTGCCACTCAGAATATTTATTGGGAATCGGATGAGGCTGTTCACTATGCCGATGCTTTATACGAAAAGATCGCTTACTTAACAATCAAAGCATCCAACGAGTTGGCCAAGGAAAAAGGATCATACCCATATTTCGAAGGATCGGATTGGCATACAGGGGAATATTTCGAACTTCGTGACTATACAGATCAAAAATGGATGGATTTAAAAGCAGATGTGCAGGAGCACGGTACCCGTAATGGATATTTAATGGCTATTGCCCCCAATTCATCGACTGCTAAAATCGGTAATTCAACGGATGGAATCGATCCTTTGTATGAAATTGAATTTTACGAGGAAAAGAAAAACTTCAAATTCAAGGTGACCGCACCAGGATTGACGCCAAATACGTATGAATATTATAAAAAGACCCGCTTTAATTTGGACCAACTGGAGAGCATCAGGCAAAATGCAGCCCGCCAACGCCATATTGACCAAGCAATCAGCTTTAATCTGTATGTACACAACACAATCAAAGCGAAGGTCCTATTGGATATCCATTTAACGGCGTGGGAATCCGGGTTGAAATCAACGTATTATGTTCGTTCGACTTCTTCCGAATATGACAATGCCTGCGAAAGCTGTTCTAGTTAACGACGATCAAACCCTTAGTAATCTATTCTTAAAGGAGTTTTCACGAATGACCAATCATATAAAAAAGATCCGGATGCTGGAACCAACGCATCCAACTAAAGCGACCGGTGTTTTCAAAGGAGAAGCTTCAGGCTTTCTCCTTTGGAACGATATTCAGTATGAGAAATTCTATGATACCTATACACAGCTCATCAATAACTTTTGGAAGCCTTCAAGCGTGAACATGATTCAGGATAAAAAGCAGTGGGGAGAATTGGACGAAGATATCCAGGACGCTTTTCTTGATATCCTTACGATGATTGCTGGAATGGACAGTCTACAAACGCCTACTTTAGTAGAAATCCTTCGGTATATAAAGGATCCTGCGGCAAAAGCTATCCTGGCAAACATGGCCCAACAGGAATCCATCCATAATGAATCCTATTCCTATATCCTTGCTTCCCTGATACCGGTAGGCAAGCAAAAACAGCTTTTCGACCGCATTAAAGAACATCCGGAAGTGATTAAGCGTAATCAACCGATCGTGGATGCCTACCAAAAGTTTGTGGACGATCCAAGCCCTCAGCATTTATTCGAGGCACTGATCCATTCAACGAACCTCGAAGGGATTTATTTCTATCTGGCTTTCGCCTTCTATTATAATTTAGGACGCCAGAACCTTATGACCGGCTCGGCGACGATGATATCCTATATCCATCGCGATGAAATGGTCCATTTCGATTTCATTGGAATGCTCGTTCAAATCTTGATGTATGAATATCCAGAGTTAAATAATGAAGAAAACACGAAATTCATCTATAAAACGATTGAAAAAGCCGTCGAACTCGAAAAGGAATGGTCTGAGTATATGCTTGAAGATATCCAAACCAAAGCCGATCTCGATTTGGAAGAGTTCAATGAATACATCGAATATATCGCCAACAAACGGCTTCGCATGCTAGGCCTTGAAAACTTGTATAAAGAGTATAGTGAAAACCCGATGCCTTGGATCAAAACGTTCGATGATGAATCCATCGGCCTTACCAAAACCGATTTCTTCGAACAGAAGTCAAGGACCTACAGTCAAGTAAATGCCAGCAATGGATTCGATGAGCTATAAAATCGCCATTGTCTATCATTCTGCTGGAGGAAATACAAAAGCTCTTGCTGAAGCCATCGCTTCCCTATTACCTGGAGCTGAACTATATCAACTGCATGAATTCGATTTAGGTACATTGCCCGATTACGATGCATTGATCGTCGGTACCTATACATGGGGAAATGGGGAGCTTCCTGCCAAATCAGCAGCCCTTTACAAAGAACTGGAACAGTTGCCTATTGCTCATCTGAAAACGGGAGTCTTTGGCACTGGTGAAACCAACTATAATCATTTTTGTGGAGCGGTCGATCATTTCCGGGACATGTTATTTGCCAAAAGCCAGTTATTGGTGACATTGAAGATAGAACAGATGTATCAAGAATCAGACTTGCCCAGACTTCAAAAGTTCGCCTCGCTATTCCAGAACTGACTAAAAGGTGATATGCGTTTTCGCATATCACCTTTTAGTATTTTTTTAAAAATTTGGCTCCCTATATCATAGCAGCGGTAAGCATGAAGTATAATGGAATAAAAAGGGGATAATATCCAATGACTGAAAATTTAACCCAGTTCCTGCCTATCCTGTTTATGCTAGCGCTTGTCGTATTCGTTATATTCATCGTTTTTTACCTGGCAGGGCATTTTAATCGTTCTAAACGGATCGAAGAAAAATTGGACAAAGTATTAAGGGAAATGGCCGAAAAAAAAGAAGAATAAACGTGGTTTCCCTTACAGGGGAAAATAAAAAGACTCCAGTATCGGAGTCTTTTTTTATATGCGTTCAATTATTTTTGAACGTTAGCTGCTTGTGGTCCACGAGCGCCTTGCTCGATTTCGAAAGAAACTTCTTGGCCTTCTTCAAGAGTTTTGAAGCCTTCGCCTTGGATAGCTGAGAAATGTACGAATACATCGTCTTGGCCTTCAACTTCGATGAAACCGAAACCTTTTTCTGCGTTAAACCATTTTACTTTACCTTGTACCATGATAGTTCCTCCTGTGTTTGGAAAAATCCATTTTATTACTATTTTTGGTTCTGGATAATGTTTCAAGAGGAATCCTATAACAGTAAATCCTTCTATCAAACTTATTCCGAACAAAAATAATTACTCATATTATATCATGGAAAATCCAAAAAAAACAAGATTATCGCAGTAATTCCACCGACAAATTATCCTAAAATTCTACATTTTCCGCTTCTTGCTTTGACGGAAACCTTCGTCCAATAAGTAGCGCTCCGCCTCTACTGGACTCTCGAAACACTCCTCAAGATTCGAGCCTGAATACACGTTCCAAAGCTGATCTTCCCTTTCAAGTGAAAGCTCTTGCTTTTCACGGCCAATCCATGTTCCTTCCAACCTAGCGAACTCGTTTTCCTCTTCTTCGATTTCAACAGGAGGTTCAGAAAGATAATCCATGCTTTTTTGAATCAATTCTTTTAATTCCGCTTCATTATAGTCACGTATATTGATAAATCCTTTACGGTCAGTATCTTTTTTTCTCATATGGCCAGCGTAAACGAATCCATTTCCATTGGGATGCAAATGCTGAACGACTATCTTTTTCTCCTGGACACTTTCTGGGTAATGGAAATTCACACGCCCCAATGAAACGTCTTTTCGCTGTAATTCCGGAAAAGTTTCAATGATGCTCAATTTTTCTTCAAATGTTAACAAATTTCTTCCTCATTTCATTAGTTCATATTGTTTGTCGATTATAACACAGACTGATAAGAAACAATAATCTCCCTCTTCCTTTATAATGTAATGAAAGGAAGTGATATGATTTGATCATGAAAATTCGGGACTTGGATTCCGATTTTGGCCAGCAGCTTTTTAAACTTCAAAAAAAATCCTATACGGTGGAAGCGGATTTGATCGGCTTTCCCGATATCCCTCCTTTATTGGAAACATATGAACAATTCATTCATTGTAATGAATCGTTCATATGCTTTTTAGAAGGTGATGCCTTAGCTGGAGCGATATCCTATACAATAGAAAATAGACTAATGCGGATTTGCAGAATGATCGTCCATCCCGCTTATTTTCGTCAGGGTATTGCGGATGCCCTTTTGAATGACCTTCAATTACAAGGCGGCTGGGAAAAGATATCCGTTTCGACCGGTAAAATGAACCTGCCTGCACGGAAGCTATATGAAAAAAACGGCTTTACCCATAAAGAAGACATAGAGGCCGCACCTAATCTTTTCATAAGCATATTTGAGAAAAAGCATTCATTTTATGTACGTCACGACAAAAAGCATCATGAATGAGATGACGATGATCACAGCAACCCATAGCCAGGCCAATGTCATATTCCCGGAGTCCATGGCGACATATATCGCGGTTGGTATGGTTTGTGTCTGTCCGGGGATGTTTCCGGCAAACATTAGTGTCGCCCCGAATTCCCCCAATGCACGTGCAGAACTCAATATGGCACCTGTGATGATGGATCTGACTGCCAATGGAAGCGATACAAATAGGAACAATCTCCACTCGCCCGCCCCGTCAACTCTTGCTGCATTTTCGATTTCTTCATCAATACCTTCAAAGCCTGTTTTAGCGGATTGGTACATAAGCGGAAAAGCTACCACGGTGGATGCAATAACCGCCGCCCACCAAGTGAACATTAGGGGCTGATCAAAAACCCTTTCGATGAATTGGCCTGGCATTCCATTCTTCCCAAAAATCACAATCAATAAAAAACCTACGACAGAAGGTGGCAAAACGAGCGGCAATAAAAATGCTGTTTCCAACAGGACTCTTCCCCTGAATTGCTTTTTAGCCATCATTCGCGCCAGGATAATCCCTAAAATGAAAACAAGGATACCCGCTAGTCCCGCCACCTGTATCGATAGCCTGACAGGTGACCAAAAATCCCCTGTCATGGTATTATCCGCACATCCATGTAAAATATCAGCCTATGCAGGTCCTTGATCGGCCATATCACCGAATCGTTTTTTTTTTCATTAAAGGCAGATTGCATTTCATTTTCTCCCTTTCCTTTTGAAATAACTATTAAGTTTATTTTTCTTGACATCTTGCTGACACATAGGAACGTTAAAGTAAGAGTATCACAAATATAAAAATAATTTCATCCAATAAACTTTTAATTTTG